>JAHZJA010000067.1 GCA_022601155.1 Deltaproteobacteria bacterium
CTACGGTCTGTTCCCGCACCTGTCTGCGCTCGACAACGTCGCCTTCGGCCTCGCCCACGGTCCCGTCGCCAGCTCCCGCACCCAGCGACGCGACGCCGCGATGGCGCTGCTCGAGCGCCTGGGCTGCCCCGCCCTCGCCTCCCGCATGCCCGCGGGGCTGTCCGGCGGCGAGCGCCAACGGATCGCGCTGGCCCGTGCCCTCGTCGTCGATCCGGACCTGCTCCTGCTCGACGAGCCCCTGTCTGCGCTCGACATCGCCTCCCGTCGATCGATGCGCACCTTCCTCGTCGAGCACCTCACCCAGCGGGCCAAGCCGGCCATCATCGTCACCCACGACCCACGAGACATCCGAGCCCTCGATGCCGAGACCTTCGTCCTCGAGGGCGGGCGCATCGTGCAACGTGGTACCAGCGGGGCGCTCCAGCAGGCACCCGCGACGGACTTCGTCGCGGAGCTGCTGGATGCACCGCCGCCCTGATCAGCTCTCGAGGATGTACACGCACCACTCGTCGAGGGTGCCCGTGTCGCCTCCGGCGTCGTCGGTGATCTGCAGGGTCCAGTTACCGCCCGCGGCCTCGCCGTCGAACAGGGTCAACGTTCCCTCGGGCTGCACGTTGCCCTCGATACCCACCGGCTCGTTGCAGTCGGGCAAGATCAGGGCTTCGTCGTTGAACACGGCGAACATGTCGTTGTCGCCGCCGCACTGGTCGGTCGTCAGCTCGACGGTGGTCCCCGTTTCGTCGTGCACGAGGAAGATGTCGAGGTCGGCGTTGAAGGTGTGGGTGATGCCCACGAAGACGTCGATGTCGGCGACGTTGAACCCGGCGGGCACGACGACGGTGTCGGTGGTCAGCGGCAGCGCGCTGTCGATGGGAGACCCCGGCGACGAACAGACTGCGGTCACCGCGTTGGAACAGTCACCGGTATCGAAGTTGCAGTCGGGGAAGCCACAGTTGAGCGGACCACCCTGGAAGCCGAAGTCTTCGCAGCTCATGCCTGCGATCTCCTGCCCCTCACACGCCTCACCTGCTCCGAGGGCTCCGTCACCACACTCGGGACCCATGCAGCCCGCCGTGGTGATCTGACACGAGCCGTCGCAGGCCAGTACCCCGCCTTGCGGGAACCCCTGGGAGGGGCAGTCTTCGCCGCCGAGGTTGGCTCCGTCGCACTCCTCGCCAAACGTGATCGCTCCGTCGCCACAAGCGGTGGGGTCGACATCCGAGGTCTCGAAGGTCACGCACCAGCTGTTGATCGTGCCGCCTTCCCCCTCGGCGGTGTCGTCGATGAGCAACTCCCAGGTACCCGCCGGGTCGGGCATCCCGACGAACGCGTCGAGGTCGCCCTGCGGCAGCACGTTGCCCTCGATGGCCAGCGGCTCCACGCAGTCGGGGCCTGCCCCCGCGTCCTGGTCGAAGATCGCGTCGATGTCGTCTGCGGTCGCACAGACGTTCTCGGCGAGCCTGGTCGTCGCGCCGGACTCGACGTGCCGCACGTCGACCTGAAGGTCACCGACCGCAGTGTGGCTGGCATCGACGGTGACGTTGAAGTCGGTCACGACCTGCCCGATGGGCGGCACAACGATCTGCACCACAGTCGCCGGTCCGGCGTTCGGCCCGATCGGCGCGGCCGGATTGGCGCAGAACGTCGGCGTCGCCGTGCACTCGCTGAGGTCGAAGGTACAGCCCGGGGTGCAGCCCAGCGGGCCGAACGAGAGGCCCAGGCTCTGACAGCTCTCGCCCCGCAGGTCGGCGCCGTCGCACTCCTCCACGAACGTCGCAAATCCATCGCCGCATTGGTTGGGGTCGACGGGCGAGGTCTCGAAGCTCACGCACCACCCGTTGAGCGTGCCCTGGTTGCCGATGGCCGCATCGTTGACCGAGATCTCCCAGGTGCCGGCCGGGTCGGCCATCCCGATGTAGCGATCGAGGTTGCCGTCGGGCAGCACATCACCCTCGATGGCATAGGGCGCGATGCAGTCGGCGGGCGTGAGCGCGTCTTGGTCGAAGGTCGCGTTGATATCGTCGAACAGACCACACGCGCGGTTGGCCAGGCGCTGGGTCGAGTCGGACTGCACGTGGCGAATGTCGATCTCCAGATCGCCGACGAAGGTATGCGCCGCATCGACCGAGACGTTGACGTCGGTGACGAAACCACCCACCATCGGCACCACGACCGAGTCCGTGGTGAGAGCTCCCGGGCCCGGCCCGATCTGCGAGCTGGGTGACGAGCAGAAGGAAGGCTGGTTGGTACACAGCGCGGTGTTGAACCCGCAGGTGCCATCACACCCCAGGATGCCGAACGTGAAGCCCTGGGTGGTGCAATCCTGGCCTCCCAGGTCGGCCCCATCACACTGCTCCGCGCCTCCGATCACGCCGTCGCCACACTGGAAGCACCCAGCCGTGTCGAAGTCCATGCAGTTGGGCGCGCAGGCCAGCGTGCCGCCGTCGAACCCTTGCGACTGGCAATCCTGCCCCGCGAGGGCAGCCCCGTCGCAGGTCTCCATGCCTTCGAGGATGTCGTTGCCGCAGCTGAAGATGATGCAGCCGGTCTCGTCGAAATCGCACGTCCCCGTGCACGCGAGCTCGCCGTCGTCGTAGCCCAACGCTTGACAGTCGAAGCCGCCGAGTTCGACGCCATCGCACGCCTCTCCGGGCTCGACCGTCGCGTTGCCGCAGCCGGCCGGCACGCACGCGGACGTGTCGAGGGTGCAGTCCTTCGCGCAGCCGAGCTCGCCACCGACGAAGCCGAGCCCCTCGCAGTCGCTGCCCCCGAGGTCTCGGCCGTCGCACTCCTCATCGCCGTCGACCATGTCGTCGCCACAGACACCTCCGGTCGTCGTACCCGGATCGGTCGTCGTGGTCTCGGAATCGGTCTCGGCCCCCGTGCTGGTGGAGTCCCCCGAGGTCGTCGAGTCGGCGGCCGTCGTGTCGACCGCCGTCGTAGCCGGCTCGTCCGTGGTCGTGGGATCGGGCGTCCCGGTAGTCGTCGCGTCCTCGCCCGTCGTGCTGTCACCGGAGGTGGGCTCTACCGATGCGTCGTCCGTGCAGCCGGGGGCCAGGGTCAATGCGCACAGCGTGGCCCATCGAAGCGTGTGAGTCGTACGTAGTCTCGAGTCCATCATGGTCATTCCTGCCGAGTATCCTGCGAGGCCTCCCATGGTGGCGCGGAACCGCCAGTGCTCGCAACGACCCCTCGCCACGGGGGCGCGCCGGTGCGATGACCGGGTGCGGCACGACGCGGGTGTACGAGATCTCTTCGCTCACGATTCAACCAATGCTCAACCCCCCGATCGACAACCGTGCAGTGTCGTTCGCACAGTCCTCCATGCATCGGCGGATTTCGCAGGGCTGCGACGACTATCAGGTATCCCTTGAGTAGGTCGAGGTACGCCACCAATGCGAGCGCCGCGGGACCGTGTTCAGAATCGGTAGTCGAGCGAATAGGGCAGACATTCCTCCCGATCCAGCCCATCGGTCACCTGCACGATGGCCACGACACTGCCACCTTCGACCCCACCACATTCATGGGTTGTGCTCACATCGGTGTCCCCGCAACACCCCGGCAACCCCTGGGGCGAGACGACATCGTCATTCGCACCGCAGCCGACCGTGATCGACTGGCCATCGGCGCACTGCAGGTACACGCAAGCCTGCAGGGCGAGCTGACCCTCGAGGAAGACCTTGGCCACCCGGTTGCCGACGCCGTCATCCTGCCCCGTGTAGGTGTACCAATCTTCCGCACCCAGGCC
>JAHZJA010000755.1 GCA_022601155.1 Deltaproteobacteria bacterium
GAGGGTGACCTTGGCCTCGTTGCGGTCGAGTGCGACCGCCGATACCACCACGGCTTCCATGCTGGGCTCCTCGGGAACGATGAGGGTGCCTTCGCCCTCGTGAAGACTGCTGCGCACATGGACGGGGACGCCATGTTTCATTGCCAGCTCGACGCTGCGGCTTTGGAGGACCTTGGCCCCCAGCGCGGCCAGCTCGAGCATCTCTTCGTAGCTGATGCGGTCGATCTTGCGGGCGTGCGACACGATCCGTGGGTCGGTCGTGAAGACCCCGTCGACGTCGGTGAGGATCTCACAGACATCGGCGTTCATGGCGGCAGCGAAGGCCACCGCCGAGGTGTCCGAGCCGCCGCGGCCCAGGGTGGTGATGTCCCCCGCGTCGTCGATTCCCTGGAATCCCGCGCACACGACCACATGCCCGGCATCCAGCTCGCGACGGATGCGTTCGTGGTCGATGTGGGTGATGCGGGCGCGGGTGAAGTTGCGATCGGTCTTCATCCCCAGCTGATGGCCTACCAGTGAGACCGCCTTGCCCCCGGCGTCGCCGATGGCCATGGCCAACAGGGAGGCCGAGACCTTCTCGCCCGTGGCGACCAGCTGGTCGAGCTCGCGGTCGTGGGCGCCGCTGCGCCGGGCTGCCGCCACGTAGGGGCCCTTGGTCTGCGGACCCGGCTCGGGATCGACCAGGGCGTTGGCCAGCGCGATGAGCCGATTGGTCTCACCCGCCATCGCCGAGACGATGACGACCAGCTGATGGCCCTTGGACACCACGCCCTGACAGCGGCGGGCACAGGCGCGAATGCGATCGAGGTCGGCGACCGACGAACCACCGTATTTTTGCAGGACGAGCATGGGTACGAGGCGCTCGTTTGTACGAGCCGCCGCGTCGCGGTGTAAAGCCAGCCACGACACGCCGCTTGTCGGCCATCACCCGACCGCGTTGCGCGGGGCCACGATGCTCCGACGGTGGCCCCGACGGGCAGGAGTGTGGTCGATGCCGTCCGTGGCCCCTGGCAAGCGCCCAGACCGAGACAAGGGTGCGACGACGCCCAGCATCGAGCGCCGGTGAGGGGGTCACCCGCGCCCCGTCGGGTGGTCGTGATTGGGCACGCCGCCCTCAACGCTCATCTTCGGACGCAAACAGGCCCAACTGAGCCAGCACCGCGGCCGGGACCGCGCCCCGGGCACGGCGGCGGGCCTGCTCGCCGATGAGCAGCTCGATGCCCGCCCGACAGCTCCCACAGCCCGTCCCCGCCTCGCACCGCTTGCCCACCTCGTCCACCGTGCGCGCCCCGGCCCGGATCGCGGCTACGACGTCCGCTTCGGGGACGAGTAGGCACTGGCACAAGACGCGGGACACGGTACGACCGAGATAGCCCACCGCCCGGCTCCCGTCCACGACCGCGCCCGGAGGCGAAGCAGGTCGACGTCAGCCCGCATCGGCCGAATAGACCGGATCATCGTCTTCACGTCGCTGCATCGCGGCGCGAAGGCGGGGATGTCGCGACAGCTGCGGATCCTTGGCGAGCAGGGCCGCGGCCGCCGCTCGGGCGCGCAACAACATGCGCGTCCCATCGCCCGCAAAGCCCAAAAATCGCAGCCGGGGCACCCCCGCCTGACGGGTGCCAAAAATCTCTCCGGGTCCCCGAAGCGCGAGATCCCGCTCCGCCACCGCAAACCCGTCGGAGGTCTCGGTGAGGATCGACAGCCGCTGGGCGCTCTCGGAGGATGGTCGCTGCGCGGTGTGGATGAGACACAGCGAGGCGCCCCCGCCCCGGCCGATTCGCCCCCGCAGCTGATGGAGCTGGGCCAGTCCAAAGCGCTCGGCGTGCTCGATGAGGATCGCCCGCGCCGAGGGCACGTCGACCCCCACCTCGATCACCGTGGTCGCGACCAGCACCTGCAGCTGTCCCTCGCGAAACCGGGTCATCACGGCGTCCTTGTCCTCGGAGCTCATCCGACCGTGCACGATGCCGATGCCGACGTCGGGGAGCAGCGCCCGCAGGGCTTCGGCGCTGGCCTCCACGTGGCTGACATCGATGAGCGCCTCGCTCGCCTCGACCAGCGGGCAGACCACGAACGCCTGCGCGCCACGACGCACGGCCTTGGCCACGGTCGCTCGCGCTTTGTTGAGCGCCGGCTTGCCCGCCAGCAAGCGCGTGATCGGAGGCTCGCGCCCCGGAGGCATCGTGTCGATCACCGAGACCTCGAGCTCACCGTAGGCGGTCAGGGCCAGCGTTCGCGGAATCGGCGTGGCCGTCATCACCAACAGATGGGGCCGCTGTCCCTTGGCCCGCAGCAGCGCCCGCTGCTCCACGCCAAAGCGGTGCTGCTCGTCGATGACGACCAAGCCCAACGATCCGAAGGCAACATCACCCACCAGCAGTGCGTGCGTCCCGACGAGCAGGTCGATCTTGCCAGCTGACAGCAGCGCCAGCAGGCTGCTGCGCTGGGCTCGAGGCATGGCCCCGGTCAGCAACGCCACCCGCAGCCCGGCCGCACGGCACCACGGCTCCAGCGTCCGCAAGTGCTGCTCCGCCAAGATCTCCGTCGGGGCCATCAACGCGGCCTGAGCCCCCGCGGCCACCACCGCCCGCATGGCTGCGAACGCGACTGCTGTCTTGCCCGAGCCCACGTCGCCCTGGAGCAGCCGCAACATCGCCCGACCCGCGCCGAGGTCTTGCTCGATCTCATCGATCACGCGCCACTGCGCCTGGGTAGGCTCGAACGGTAGACACGCCCGGACCCCCTCGCGCTCGAACGCATCCTCGGGGGTCCGCAGTGCCCCCAGATCGCCGCACCACCGCGCCCGCCGCCGCAGCAGCAGCAGCTGCAGCAGGAACAGCTCGCCAAAGGCCAGGCGACGATGGGCCGCCGAGCGCCCCTGGTCCAGCGCCTGCACCTGCTCGGCGCTGAGCGTGCCCGGCGGGTCGTGGAGCAGCTTCAGCGCCTCCAACAGCGGGGGTAGCTGCTCGGCCTCGGCCACCTCAGCCGGCAACAAGTCCTCGAGCGAGCCGTGCTCCAACACCCGGGCCAGGGCCTTGGTGCACAGGTTCGACACTGTCCGCGCCCCCACGCCCTCCACCACGGGATAGCGGACGCCGATGGGCGGCGGCGGCTCGTCGAGGGAGTAGATCTCGGGGTGCACCATGCTCGGGCTCCCGCGAAAATCCTTGATCGGGCCCACCACGGACACGCGCGCGCCGAGTCCGAGGCGCTGACCGAGGCCACCCACACGGTGGAACCAGCGCAGGTCGATGGTCGTGCCGTCGTCGGCGACGACCTGCGCCGAGGCAAAGAACCGGCCCCGCGCGAAGCCCTGACGGAACCGCTCGACCGTCACCTCGGCGACCAGCACCTCCCCTTCGACCACCTCGGCGACGGGCTTGCGCTCTCGATGATCGCGGTAGCCGGCGGGGAGGAAGAACACCACGTCCTCCACCGTGTTCAACCCGCGAGTGGCCAGCTTGCTTGCCGTCGAAGGGCCGACCCTCGGCAGCACCGTCACCGGAGCCTGCGTGGGTGGCAGCGCGGCGACGACCGCCGGATCGGTGCTCACCGCGGGCTTCGGAGCGGCCTTGGGCTCGGGCGGCAACGCATCGGGCGCGCGTCGTCGAGGCTTGCGGGGCTTTCGCTTGGCGGGCGGGGGCTGTCCGGACCAGCTGTGACACAGCCGCATCCCCTGGGCGACGAGCACGCTGCGGTCCTGACGACCCATCGAGTCGTAGCGCTCCAGCCCCTGGGCAAAGCGCTCGTGCTCACCGGGCTGGCTGCCCACCTGCCCGCCGGCGTCGGTGAACCGAGCCCACGCCTTGCGCAGGCCTTCACCCGCGCCCGGGGCCTCCACCGCAGCGAACCCGTTGGCCGCGGCCGCGCCCAATCGCTCGCGCAAGGCCTCCCAGGCTTTGCGCGTGGCCGCGGTCACCGTGGCCACGACTGCGCGCGCCCGAGCATCACCCCGCTGCCGTCAGGCCGGCGGGATGAACGAGAACCGAAGCTCGTGATCGCAGAGCCGGTACAGCGTGCCCTCTTCGATCTTGTGATCATCGACCCGCTCGCCGTTGTATTCGACGCCGTTGGTGCTGCCCAGATCCTTGACGAAGTACGATCCGTCGCGCCGCACGATCGCGCAGTGACGCCGCGAGATGTTGGCGTCCTTGATCGGCAGGTCGGAGTACTTGCTCCCACGCCCGATCACGAACTGCTCTTGATCGATCGCGTAGCACTGCCCCTCGAAGTACAGATAAAGGGGCCGCGTCTTGGCCGGCTCGGGAGTGGCGGGCGCCGCCGCGCCACTGGGGGTCGGTAGCCTGCCGCCGCCGCCGGGCGGTCGCGGCAACGGAGCCGGTCGAGGAACGGGAGCCGGACGCGGTGCCGCAGCCGGGGCCGGTGGGGCAGGTCGTCTCGCTTCGCCGTTGGCGCCCGAGGTCGCGCGCTTCTTGGTGAACAGCTGGACTAACGCCGCTTGAACGACGTCGTCGGTGCTGATCTCGCGGCGTTGGGCGAGCGCCTCCACTCTGGCCCACAGGTCGTCCCTGCACGTGAACTGTCGGAGTGTCCTGCCCATATGCGCTCGTCGGGACCCGCAACCACCGCGCTTTCGCGCCTCCTCCGGTGGAGAGACCACACGGAGGTGC
>JAHZJA010000756.1 GCA_022601155.1 Deltaproteobacteria bacterium
CCGCGGCCGAGCAGGGCGCCGAGCCCGACCAGTGGCGCGCCTCCGTCGTACTCACGGGAGATCATCGCGAGGAGCTGGTCCGCGCGGTGGTCGAGGCGGGGCTTGGTCTTCGCCAGCTCACCGAAGATCGCTCGGAGCTCGAGCGGATCTTCTTGCAACTGACCGCGGGGAACGATGTCCCCGCACCACGCCCGGAGGCCGAGGCATGAGGGGCATGATGCTGGTGGCGCGCCGAGACTTGGCCGCCTACTTCAATTCCTACTGGGGCTACGTCGTCATCGCGGTGATCCTGCTGATCGACGGCCTGCTGTTCAACGCCTACGCGGTGGGGGACCAGCCCAAGTTCAGCTCCAAGGTGATCGAGGACTTCTTCATGCTGTCCTTCGGGTGCACCGTGATCGCGTCGCTGCCGGTCACCATGCGGCTGTTTGCCGAGGAGAAGCAGACGGGGACGATGGTGCTGCTCGACTCGGCGCCGCTGCAGCCGTGGCAGCTGGTGGGGGGCAAGTACCTCTCGGCGCTGCTGGTGATGGCGCTGCTGGTGCTGGCCACCATGTTCATGCCCGCGCTGGTGTTCATCAACGGCAAGGTCTCCTACGGGCACATCTTCGCCGGGTACCTGGGGCTGCTGCTGCTGGCGGCCGCGACCACGGGCATCGGGACGCTGGGATCGGCGATCTCCCGCAATCAGATCGTAGCCTTCATCATCTCGGGGCTGCTGATCCTGTTCTTCGTGCTGGCGTGGCTGCTGGCCAAGGTCGCCGATCCGCCGCTGCAAGACATCATCTCCTACGTGAGCCTGTTCGACCGGCACGTCCGCGGGTTCATGCAGGGCAAGGTCAGCACCGAGAGCGTCGTGTTCTATCTGAGCGTTGCGTTTGCCACGCTGCTGATGTCGAGCCGCTTTCTGGCGGCGCGGAGGTGGCGATGAGCCCGAGCACCCTGAGCTACGTAGTGGGGATGCTGGCGATGTTCGTCGGCCAGCGCATCCTCAATGGAATCGACCTGTGGCAGATGGTCTTCACCGCGGTCGGAGCCGCGGCGCTGCTGGTGGGCGCCGTGCTGCGCGTGCGGGCGATGAGGAAGGCCACCAACCCGGGCTCGCGGCTGGGCCATCGGCTCGCGCTGATCCTGCTGCTGGTGGGGGTGGCCTCGCTGGTGCTGTACGTGGGCACCACCGAGACGTTCACCCAGCGGCTGTCGCTCGACGATGCGGGCGAGAAGCGTTGGCTGGGCCTGAGCCGGTCGCTGTGGATGGTGGTGTGGCTCATCGGCACCGTGCCGCTGCTGGTCGTCGACTACGCGCTGCACAGCTCCCCGGTGATGGTGCAGGTCCGTCGCGTTCGCGAGACGGTCGTGCACGGGCTGGTGGCAGCGATGGGCCTGTCGATGGTCTTCCCGCTCAACTACGTCGCGACCCAGCGCAACGACCAGTGGGACCTGGCCTACTTCAAGACGCCCACCCCCGGCACCGCGACCCAGGCGCTGGTGGAGGCGCTCGACAAGCCGGTCCACGTTCGGATCTTCATGCCGCCGTCATCCGAGGTGGCGCAGGAGCTTCGCAACTACTTCGCCAAGATCGAAGGTCCGCAGCTGTCGGTGGAGATCATCGACCAGGCCGCCAATCCGCGGCTGGCCAAGGCGCTGGTCATCCGTGACAACGGCACCGTCGCCATGACGCAGGGCGACATCTCCGTGCTGATGGACGAGCCCGCTGCCAAGGGCGAGGGCGACGGGGAGGACACCGAGGCCAAGGCCGACGAGCGGCCGCGCCCGGTCACCACCCGCCTGCGGGTCAACCCCGACCTCGACAAGGCCAAGAAGACGCTCAAGAAGCTCGACGCCGAGGTCAAGAAGATGCTCATCGAGCTGGGCCAGGGCGAGCGGGTGGCCTACTTCACGGCCGGCCACGGCGAGCTCAACTGGTCGCAGCAAAAGGAGATGGTCGACGTCAGCATCCGTGCCTTGCGGGCTCGCATGCTGGACCTCGGGTTCTCGATCAAGATGCTCGGCCTCAAGGAGGGGCTGGCGGAGCAGGTCCCCGAGGACGCCAGCCTGGTGCTGGTGATCGGTCCTCGGGCGCCGTTCCTGAAGTCGGAGGTCGACACCCTCGAGAACTACCTGACGGCGGGGGGCTCGCTGCTGCTGGCACGCGACCCGCGGGTGATCGCCCAAGACCAGGCACCGGTCGAGGATCCGCTCGATGACCTCATGACGCACCTGGGGGTGAAGATGGGCGATGGCGTGCTCGCGGCCGAGCGAGGCGTCAAGCCGCTGACCCGGAGCCGGGCCGACGTCTTCAACCTGATGACCGACTCGTTCTCCACCCACCCGGCCTCGTCGCAGCTGGCCGCACCGTCCAACGCGGTGCACCTGCTGATGTCGGGGACCGGGTTCTTGGAAGAGATCCCCGAGCAGGCCAACGGCATCGTGTTCGTGGCGCGGTCGTTGGCCGTCGCGTGGGCAGAGGTCGACATCAACACACGGTTCGACTCCGACAAGGGGGAGACCAAGGAGGCCCGCAACCTGGTCGCGGCCATCGAGGGCGGCGGCGAAGACTCGGGCTGGCGCGCGCTGGTCTCGGCCGATGCTCAGATCTTCTCCGATCTGGGCGTGGGTCTGTCGCTGGGCAACCAGTTCCTCATCGATGACTCGCTGGGTTGGCTCATCGGCGCGGAGTCCCTGGCGGGCACCACTCAGAACGAGGAAGACATCAAGATCGAGCACAGCAAGGAGGGCCAGCAGTGGTGGTTCTACCTGGCGGTGCTGTTCGTACCGCTGGGGGTCGTGACCCTGGGTGCGGTGCGGCTTCGTCTGCGACGAAGAGGAGGAGCGGCGCGATGAAACGCTCACTTTTGATCTACACGGTGCTGCTGCTGGGCACGCTCGGGTGGGCCTACCAGACGTGGACCCACGAAGATGAGCTGGCGCTGCAGGACAAGGTCGTCATCGTGCCGGGCACGGTGGAGCAGCTGGCCGCGGTGTCCTATCGCTCCGAAGATCTGGAGCTGAGCGTCGAGATGCGCAGCGACGAGCACGGGCGCTACGGCTGGGGCACGCTGCTGTCGAAGAAGGTCGCGCCCGCACCTCCGACGCCGCCGCCCGCCGAGGGTGAGCCCGCGCCCGAGCCACCGACCCCCGAGGCGCCCAAGCCGCGGCAGTTCAAGGTGGGCAAGGCGGGTGAGCCCGTGTTCGAGGGGCTCGCGCCATTCATCGCCAAGCGCAAGCTCGAGGGGGTGGGGGACGACCTGGCCGCGCTCGGGCTCGATCCGCCGCAGGGCACCCTCGAGATCACCCGCGAGGGCAAGGAAATGCGCTCGTTCGAGCTGGGCAGTAACGCCTTCGGCGACGTCAACGTCTATCTTCGGGACCCGAATGACGGGGCGATCTACCTGGTGGAGTCACGCATCATCCGACCGTTGCTCAAGGGCTCGACCTCCTTGGCCGATACCCAGCTGACGGGTGTCGTCGAGGCCGATGTGGAGCGTGTGACGTTGGCCGTGGGCGACCGCCAGGTCAGCTTTGAGCAGCACAACCCCGACGACAACAAGGCCCGCTTTTGGGCGCTGCCCGGCGAGGCCGAAAAGAGCCCCGAGGGGCACGCGTGGGTGGCCAAGGCGCTGCGGCTGCGGTCGTCCAA
Organism: Deltaproteobacteria bacterium; assembly: GCA_022601155.1. Classification (GTDB taxonomy): domain Bacteria; phylum Myxococcota_A; class Polyangia; order Nannocystales; family Nannocystaceae; genus Paraliomyxa. The sequence continues at coordinate 3,641 of JAHZJA010000756.1, forward strand.
GTACGTACCGGACGCCGAGGTCCCCGTCGATTTGGCGCAGGCCTTCGACTTCCAGGTGGCCGGCGACGACGGCACGGTGGTGACCGTGGAGGTGCTGCGCAACTTCGACGACCAGGGCCAGGAGCAGTTCTTCGCGCGCTCCGAACACACACGGGGCCTGGTGTTGCTGCCACGATCGGCCGCGACCGACGCCTCGGCGGATGTCGAGGCCGTGCTGCAGGCCGGCGGGGCCTGATCGGTCATCGGCTCCGGTCGCTGCGCACCCGCGCTCGCACCCTTCGCAACGACGAGGAGCTTGTTCGATGACCACCCGAATGTTCGTGTTCTTCACCGTCATGCCGCTGCTTTGGGTGGCACTGCACGTGTACATGGGGCGACGGCTCATCGGCGGCAGCGGCCTTCGTGGTCGTGGTCGGGTGCTGGCATGGGTGACGCTGGTGTTGTTCGCCGTGCTGCCGCCGCTGACCTTCCTCGGCTTGCGGGGCGGGGGGATGGGAGCCTGGGAGCCTTCGCAGTGGGTGGGCTACCTGATGATGGGCGTGTCCTCCATCGTGATGGTGCTGCTGCTGGTGGTAGAGGCGTTGCGAGCGGGCCGCAAGCTGGTGTTGCGACTGCGGCCGGCCACGGTTCCGCCCGATCCCGCGCGGCGTGCATTCCTGGGCCGAGCGGTGAACTTGGGGATCATGGGGGGCGCCGGCTCCGTCGTGGGCGTCGGTGTCGTC
>JAHZJA010000757.1 GCA_022601155.1 Deltaproteobacteria bacterium
ACGTCAAGGTGCAGGCCACCGCTCCCGCCGTAGCCGCGCCGCCGCAGGTCCTGTGGACTCCCAACCGGAACTTCGTGACCTGAGCGCCCCGATCGCGTGGGCACCGAGCCCGCGCGATCGAGCCACGGGCGCCCGGCCCACCCACCATGGACCAGGGTGACGACGAGCTTGCGCTGCACGGACTCACGCTGCGAGGGGTCGCGTGCGGTGGCATTCGCACGTCGTTGATGGTCCCCGAGCTCGGGCTGATGTTCGACGTCGGCCCGCGGACCTCGGGGCAGATGCGGTACGACACGATCCTGGTCTCGCACGGGCACCAGGACCACCTGGGCGGGCTGCCGTACCTGGTCTCGCAGCGTCACATGGTGGGCGCGGGCTCGCCACAGGTGCACATGCCGGTCGAGGTCATCGACCCGCTGCGACGGATCTTCGAGGGCTGGGCAGAGATCGAGGGGTTTCCGTGCGAAGTGGATCTGCACGGTCATGCGCCCGGCGACTCGATCCCGCTGCGCAAGGGCGCGGCCCGGTGCGTTCGCTCGGTCCATCGGGTGCCCTCGTTGGCGTGGATCTACGAGCGTCACACCGAGCGCTTGCTGCCCCATCTCCAGGGACGGCCGGGTCCACAGCTCGGAGCAATGCGCAAGGCGGGGGAGACCATCACCGAGACCCATGTGCAGCCGCTGTTGTGTGTGACCGGTGATACCCAGAGCGAGCTGTTCGATCGCGAGCCGCTGGTGCGTCGCTGCACGGTGCTCGTGCACGAGGTGACGAGCTGGGACGACCGGCGCAGCGTGGACCAAGTGCGGCAGTGGGGCCACACCCACGTCGACGAGATGATCGAGCGCGCCGAGCGATTCGAGGGCGAAGCGTTGGTGCTGGTGCATCGCAGCCCTCGACACACCCGGAGCGAGGCCGAGCGGATCGTTCGCGAGCGATTCCCGGCCTCTGTGCGAGACAAGGTGCATGTCTTCGGAACCTGACGACCCCGGGGCGCCGGCCGGCGACCTGCCGCGACTGCGGGCGGGGGTGGGGCAGGTGGAGCGCTCCGATGTCGTGATCTTGGGGGCCAGCTTCGCCGGGGTCGAGGTGTTGTTGCAGCTGCAGCGCCGAGTCTCTCGCCCGCTGAAGATCACCGTCGTCGATCGTCAGCGGTCCCATGGCTACATTCCACTGGTGCACGAGCGGCTGTGCGGTCGCCTGCCGCCCGAGGACAGCGAGCTACCCACCGCGCGGTTCGTCGACTCCTTGCCCGGGGCCCGCTTCGTCCACGACGAGGTGGTGACGCTCGACCCCGATGGCCGCGTGGTCCAGCTGGCTTCGGGGCGGCGGTTGAAGGCGCGGTTCTTGGTCGTGGCGCTCGGGTCGGCGTTGGCTCCCCCCGCTGCGGTGACGGGAGGCGAGCACCTGCTGGCCCACAAGGAAGGCGCCCAGCTCGACGAGGCAGCCCAACGACTCGCAACGTTGTTGTCTTCGGAGCAAGGCGAGCCGCGCGTGGTGGTGGCCGGTGGTGGGATCAGCGGCGTAGAGCTTGCCGGAGAGCTCGTGCATCTGCGACGCGAGCGACCCACCGGGTGACGAGAACCCGTCGTCACGCTGGTGTCTTCGGGAAGCCGGTTGTTGCCCGAACTCGCCGTCGGTGTGGGGCGCAAGGCGGAGCGCGCCTTGGTGGCGCAGGGGGTCGACCTCCGGCTGCAGACGCGACTGGTGGAGGCGGGCCAGGGGCAGGTCGTCTTGCGGAGCGGCGATCGGACGGAGCCCCTGTCGTGCGGCCTGGCGATGTGGGCGGGCGGTATTCAGCCGGCCGCGGTGCTCGAGGGCCTCGGACTCCCACGAACGGATGCAGGCTGGCTCGCCGTGGGCCCCACGATGCAGTGCTTCGCGACGGCCCGGCCGACTCGGCCCGATGTCTTCGCGTGTGGGGATGCGGTGCGCGTGGTGGGAGGGCAGGGGCAGTGGCCCACGATGCAGCGGGCGATCGAGTGCATCTGGCAGGCGAAGGTCGTGGCCAAGAACATCGCCCGCCTGGCCGAGCATGCACCCGACTATCCCGACGGGGTGCCGTCGCTGCTGCCCCACGTGCTTCGCCCACGGTTTGCCTACGGGGTGAGCTTGGGCGCGCGGTCGTTGGTGGTCTACGGCGCGGCGCGGCTGGACTTGCCGGGGATCAACACGTGGTTCCGTCGCTGGCTGATGCGGCAGTACTTTGCTCGCTACGCTCCCCGCTCGTAGTCATCGCACGCTGAACCGAGCTCCACGGGTGGCGATGGCCGTGCCGCGGCGAGCGGGCCGGGCGTGCACCTCGTGGTCGCCGGGCGGTAGGTTCACCAGCGCGTGGTAGGGCCATCCGCTGGTCGCGACGACCTTGCCGTCCACCACGAACTCGACCCTGGGGGCCACCGACTCCGGCTCGGCCACGGTGTCGCGCAGCTGGGCTCGAAGCTCCACCGCGTCGTCCTCGTACCCGGACCAGAACACCGAGCCGTCGGACGGCTCCACGATGTCGAGCGAGGGGTCCTCGCCCTCGGGGGTGCAACCTGGAACGTGCGCAGCCGCCAGCCACGGGGTCCCGTGCGGATCTTGCCCGGGGGCGCCCACCCGGCGCTCATCGAGCCATCCCGTGTAGGCCTCGGGCATCACCGCCACGACCTCGTTACCCTGGGGATCGCAGACGAAGGGCCGCGAGCTGGAGTCGCGCGCCGACGCATGGACGTGCAGGGTGCACGCATGCGAGGCGACGGTGGAGGCGGGGAGTGACCGCGTCACGGTGTGGGGGCAGGCCGGGCCGGGGCGGTGGCCCGACAGCGGGCAGACCTCGACGTCGACCAGCGTATCGGGAGCGAACAACGGTGCGCGGGTGGGGACGGTCTCCATCGCGCGACGCATGACGTCGGCGAACAGGGGCCCCGCTCCGCCGGCACCGGTCACCTCGTGCATCGGGCTGGCATCGGCGTTGCCCACCCACACGGCGACGGTGCGTTCGTGGGTGTAGCCCACGGTCCATGCGTCGCGGTACCCGGAGCTGGTGCCCGTCTTGAGTGCGATCGGGAATCCAATGTCGAACGGCCGATGTCCCGGGGGCAGCAGCCGGGCGCGGGCCAGCGGGTCCGACAACGCCTCCGTGACGGCAGCGACCATGGTCGCCTCGAACACGCGGGTTCCCGTCGCTTCGGCATCGGCCTGGGTCAGGCGTAGCGGCCGGTGGATCCCACCGTGGGCGAGGGTGACGTAGGCCTCGGCCAGCTCGCGAAGCCCCACTTCACCGCTGCCCAAGGCCAGGGCCAGGCCGTAGTGCTCGGCGGGCTCCTGCAGGCTGTGCAGGCCCAGACGCTGCAGCGTGTCCAGCAGCGTTCCCGAGGGCAGCTCCGAGGCGAGTCGGATCGCGGGGATGTTGAGGCTGGTCGCCAGGGCCTCGCGGGCGGAGATCGGGCCGAGGAACTCTCCGCTGTAGTTGCGTGGCGTGTAGACGTGACCGGGCCCCTCGCGAAACGAGGTGGGTACATCCGCGAGCAGCTCCACGGGGGAGTGACCGCGCTCGAAGGCGAGCGCATAGACGAACGGTTTGAGGGTGGAGCCGGGCTGTCGCGGGGCCGTGACCATGTCGACCTGTCCCGCGATCGAGGGATCGTGGAAATCGGCACTGCCGACGTAGGCGAGGACCTCCGCCGTGCGGTTGTCGACGACCATCACCGCGGCATCACCCGCACCGCGCTCGTCCATCCGCGCCATATGGGTCCGAACGAGCCCCTCCACATCCCGCTGCAGCGCGAGATCGATGGTCGTGGTGGTCGAGGCACCAGGCTGTAAGCGGTCCTCGGCGAGCAACGTCTGGACCAGGTGCGGAGCGAGGAACGGACGGTGCAACGCACGAGGCACGACCGGCTCCGCGAGGGCGCGGCGGAGCTGCGCCTCATCAAACTCTCCCGCCTCGTGCAGAGCATGGAGCAGCGCGACCTGGCGGTGTTCCACGCGCTCGGGATGCCGGTACGGGTCGAAGAACGAGGGGGCCCGCGGGAGCACGGCGAGGTAGGCGGCCTGCGCCCACGACAGCTGCGAGGGGCTCACCCCAAAGTAGCCGTGCGCAGCCGCCTGGGGCCCCACCAGACCGTGGCCATAGGGGAGCCGATTCATGTACGCGCCCAAGATCTCCCGCTTGTCCATGGCGTCGTCGAGGTTGCTGGCCCGGGCGGCCTCCCGCAGCTTGACCCACAACGTTCGGGGGCTCGGCCGCCCTCGCGTGTCGACCAGCTTCACCAGCTGCTGGGTGATGGTGCTGGCCCCGGAGACCACACGACCATGGCGGAGGTTTTGGCCCACCGCTCGCGCGATGGCGGCCCCGTCCACTCCGTCGTGCTCGAAGAACCGTGCGTCTTCGCTGACGAGGGTGGCGGTGAGCAGGCGGGGGCCGATGTCGGCCAGGGATGCCGGACGCCCCCGTCGGCCGTGCTCGCCCGGGAGCTCGCGGAGCAGGCCGCCATTGCGGTCGAGCACCCGATGGCCCGAGAACCAATCGTCGTGCAGGGCCTCGCGAGGCCGGTCGACCTCGTCGCGCAGCCACGACCACAGCGTTGCCCACCCCAGCCATGCGGTCGCCACGAGGATCGTCAACGAGGCCAGCGCGATCCGACGACGGCGACGCCGACGAGCCCGCCGGACCGCCACGGGGACGGGCGGTACGGCGGGGGTCCGAGCCACGAGACCGGGGATGAAGTAGAAGATGCGTCGCATGGTCGGTGGTGCTCGATGGCCTAGGGAACGACGGTGAACGAGCGGGCGCGGCTGTAGCCCGCGCTGTTGGGCTCGTACATCAGCTCGGCGACGGCGGGCGGAGCGTTGAAGTGCCCCGGCGTCGTCGCGCGCATCAGGTAGGTGGCGTGCACCCACTCGCCCCAAACGCGGTCGAAGTAGAACTGTGCCCGGTCGTCACGCAGCTCCACGTGGCTGGCCGCGCTGCTCGTCCACCGCAGCTGTTGGTACAGCGGGTGTTCTTCGTCGATCTGTGGGACCTCCGCGACCGTCCACAGATCGGGCTGCATCGCCTCGAAGCCCGCTGGGAGTCGGTCGGTCACTGCCAGGTAGCCGCGGCGCTCGTACTCGAGCGACTGTGGCATCCGGGCCAACAGCACCACCCGCAGCACCTGCCCGGGCTCGATGGCGGACAGGTCCACCGCGTGTCCCTTGACGTCGGTGATCACCCGGTAGAGGTCAGGCCCGGTGTCGGTGGTCGTCTCCGCGTGGCCTTCGTCTTCGCCCGAGACTCGCCGCCATCGCGACGAGACCATGAAGGCCAACGCCTGGTCCGACTCGCTCTCGAGCGTCAGCTTCACGGTGTGTCCGCGCAGCCGGGCCAGCGGGATGCGATAGCGTCGGGCACTGGGGCCCAGCGCCAGCGCATCGCTGAGATCGGGGGCGATCTCCACGCCGTCGAGCAGGGCACGCTGGCGGGCGGCGGTGCCCTCCTGGTCGCGGATGCGCTCGGCCAGGGCGAGCAGGGCGTAGGCCGTGCTCTGCGTGGTGTAGCCACCGGTCTCGCGAACCAGCTGGCCGACCAGCAGCGGCAGCACCGACGACGACGGTCGCAGACGATGCAGCGCGAGCGCGGACTGGGCGATCGTGCGCCGGTCCGAGCCGTAGTACCAAAAGTCGTCGTCCTTGCGCTCGACGGTCAGGGTACCGCTGGAATCGAACGAGCCCTCGAGGGTGTCGACCAGCTGCTGCACCCGATCGTCTTGGCCCGGCAGGCTGGCCAGCGCCATCGCGAGGGTCGCGGTGCCGAACGTTCCCTGGTCGGACGCGGTGTCCCACAGCCCGTCCACACGCTCGAGGGGCAGGGCCTCGAGCTCGGCCAGGGCCAGGGCCAGCGAGGCTCGAACCTCGTCGCCGTAGCCACCGGGGAGCTGGTCGCGCTCCAACATCCGGGTCATGTAGCGCTCGATGTCCTCGAGCATGCCCTCGGGCACCGCGATCCCCAGCTTCTGGGCGCGCGCCAGGGCCAGCGTCGCGTAGGCGGTGCCAAAGGGGTTCGGGTCGTGACCCCCCGGCCAGTAGGCCAGCCCGCCGCCGCCGGTGCGCATGGTGGCGAGGCGGTCGACGCCTGCCTTGATCATCTTGCGGAGCTCGTCGTCGCCAAAGCGGGTGACGCCCAGGCGCGGCAGGATGTCGCGCGCGGCGAGCAGCGGAAGCGTGCTCGACGTGGTCTGCTCGACGCACCCGTGGGGGTAGCCGATGAGGTACTCCAGGCGTGAGCCCAGCTCGGGCCACAGGTTCTCACCCACGGTCACGGTCACGTGGTCGTCGCCGGTCAGGTCGGAGAAGACCTCTGCGGGCACCTCGAGCGTGATCTGCTGACGGCCACGGAAGCTGCCATGCAGGCTGGGCCGCTCATCGGTGCCCGGGGCCTGGACGGGGATCGTGGATTGCACGCGGTCACGGACGACGCCGGCTGCATCGGCCACTGCGAACTCGAGCACGAGCGGACCTGCCATCTTCGGCGACTGGTCGAATGCCACGCGGGCCCGACCGCCCGCGGGCAGCTCCACCGTCTGGGACTTGGCGCCCATGGTGACGGTGGTGGTCTCGGCGTGGCCTTGGTTGTTGTGGACCAACACCGCAGCCTCGAAATCGTCGCCGATGGCGGCGAACCGAGGCACGGCCGGGATGATCATCAGCGGCTTTTGGACCTCGAAATCATCCTCGTGCACCCCTCCACGCCCGTGGGCGTCGACCACCACCGCCATCATGCGGAAGCGGGTGAGGTTGTCGGGCAGGGTGAAGCGGGCATGCACCCGACCGTCGGCATCGGTGTGAAGCTCCGGCTTCCACAGGGCGGTGCGCACGAAGTTCTTGCGGGTCGAGACCAGGCTGTGGCTGCCGGCACCCGTGCCGTCGCCCGCCACGTGGCTGCGACGCAGTTGCTCGGCCAGCAGGCGGCGGTTGTCGTCCACCCACATGGTCAGGCCCTGTCCGGGATACAGGGCGGGCAAGGGGTCGGGGGCGTGGTAGTTGGTCAGGCGAAGCACGCCCTCGTCCACTACGGCGAGGGCCACTTCGGCGCCCTCCACTGCCTTTCCGCCGTGGCTGACATCGACGACGATGTCGACCGCATCCCCGGGGGCATAGCGGTCGCTGTCGCTGGCCACGACCACATCGAGGCGGCTGTCGGTCAGCGGCACGGGCAGTCGGACCGCGCCGATCTTCCAGTCGACGCGCGCCTCGCCCTTGGCTCCGCGGGGGAGCAAGGTGATGGTGGCGTGGGCATAGGGGACATGCTCGGCCGTCATCGGCACGGCGAACTTCACCGCCGACTCGGTCACCGCCCGCGTCTCGTGGTGCAGGATTCCGCCTTGCTCGACGGTGAGGATGGCGGTGGCGGCAGGGAACGGGTTGCGCACCGACAGCTGGGCGATCTGGCCCGGACGATAGCTGTCGCGGTCGGCGATGATCTCCACCCGGCGACCCGGTGAGGGGGCCACGGTGCCGCCGTCACGTCCCCATGCCCAGGCTCGAAGCGATCCGCCGCGGCGACCATCGACCCAGGCGCTGACGCGGTAGCTGCCCGACTTGGCCGGCACGAGCCGACAACCGGTGGTGGAGGTTCCAGCAGTGGTGCAGCGCGCGACCTCCTTGGTCACCTCGCGCCACTGGACATCGGCGAACCCGCCCGGGCCGGGTCGTCGCACGCGCTTCCACTCGAGGTGCTCGAGTCGAAGCTCTACGGGGACGCCGGTCACGACGCCGCCTTCGTTGTCGATCACACCCGCCTCCACGGGGACCGCGGTGCCGACGTCGAGCCAGTGCTCGGTGAGCTTGAGACCCGCGTAGCGCGGGGCCGGGTGCATCACCACCGAAGAGCGGCCGGCGATGGCACGGTGAGACTCGTCGGTGACCTCGGCCTCGAGCACGAAGCGCTGTGGACCCTGGTCGGGCTGAAGCTCCACGGCCGGGGTGACGACCAGGCGACCCTGTGGGTCGAGCTTGCCCTCACCGGTGCGCATCCAGTCGGTGTCCTCGTCTTCGTCGTCCCACCAGCTGCGCTGCAGGCGAAAGCTGAAGCCCTTGGAGGTGAGCGGCCCGGAGGCGAACGGGGCGGGCTTGCGGCGCAGCGTCCACGAGACCGGGGCGTCCTCCATGTTGGCTCCGAACAGGTAGCGGCCGTGGACTCGAGCGCGGAGCGAGGCACCATCGTCGGCGGTCTCGGTCTCCACATCCACGGTGAAGCGCGGCGGCTCGAACTCCGCGACCTGGAGCCCGTAGGTGGCGAGCACGGCGTCCTCGCGCAGCGGGGCCACCAACATCACGCGGTAGCGTCCGACCTCGGCATCGGCGGGCACCGAGAACTGGGCCACGATGCTGCCCACCGTGCCGGTCAAGCCGTTGTCGGAGAACACCGACTGCCCGGTGGGGGACTCGATGCGGATCCCGACCGGCATGGCCGAGGCGGCGCGCAGCTGGCCGTCGCGGCGAAACTGCACGGTGCCCTTGAGCTCGACCTTGGCCCCGGGGCGGTAGACGCCGCGGTCGCTGAAGACCATGGCCCGGATGTCGTCGAGCGGAGCTTGGCCTCCGGCCAGCTCCGGCGCCAGGTCGCTCTCGTCCAGCTCGCCCGAGCACATGGCCAGCACGGCGCAGGCGTAGTCGGACTGGACCTCGATGACGTGCTGACTGCCGTGGTCACCGTCGCGCAGCGGTCCATCGATGACGGCCATGCCGTCGGCCCCGGTCCGGACACCGGGCACGCGGGTGCCGTCGATCAACAGCTGAGCTCCGGCCACGGGGGCACCGCTGGCGAGCTTGGCCACATGGACGAGCGTCTGGTCACGGCCGGCGTGCACGTGCACCGCCAGCGCCTTGTCATCGTGGGGAGTCAGCAGCGCGGTGGGGGGCCGGGCCGCCATCGCCCACTCGGGGTACGACGGAGGCGCGGCCGCGAACGCGGTGGTGTCCAGCTGGAGCCGTGCGAGGTAGGTCTTGCCCGGTGCGACGTAGTCCAGCAGATCGATCGTGGTCTTCACGGCGACGTCGCGCCGGGCCTTGGGGGTGATGGGCACCACGAGGTCTGGGCTGTTGGCGGGCTTTTCTCGTCCACCCAGATGGCGCCGCGCCTCGGCCCAGGCTTCAGCGCGGGGCTCCACTTCCCAAAGCTCCAGTCGAGCTCGCTCCACGTTTCGCGTGGAGATGGAAAATCGTCGGCTGGCCGCTTCGTCGAGCACCTGCTGGCCCTCGGGCATGGAGACGCTGGCCGTCAGCGGTGCGACCTCCACGTCGAACCGGACGGGTCGGGGCAGCCGGGATCCGTAGCGGTCGCGGATGCGGCCGACCTTGACGGAGTAGGTGGTCGACGACCGAAACTCGCCCGAGATCCAGACCGCTCCGTCCTCGCGCCAGCGGTCGCTGTGGAACTGCAGGTTCTCGACCCGGGGCGTGACCTTGACCAGCTTGGCCAAGGCCTTGTCGCTGGCGTTGATCGTGTTGTTGAAGCGCACGGAGAACCGGTTACCGCCCTCCAGGCGCAGCGCGCCGTCCTTCCACGTGCACTCGTCGTCATCGTAGTAGTAGCTGCTGCACTCCACCTCGTTGAAGCGCAGCGCCTCGGCCACCTCGTAGCTGCGGTGGTCCTCCACCGCGCCCGCGTCGTCGAGCACGGCGAACTCCACGGTCTGGCCGGGGCCCGGCTGGCGCTCGGGGCGAGCGGTCACCATGTGGTGGCGGTCGACCTTCGCTCCCTCGAACGCATCCTTGTCGGCATGGGCGAGGGTCACCGAAACGGGGGTGCCGTCGATCTTCGCCTCGATGCGCTTGGCCACCTGGGTCAGCGTCACCGGTTGGTCGAACAGGATGGTGGGCGCGATGGTGCGAGACACGCGGTGCGGCGAGTCGGGTCGCATCACCACCGTCTTGGGTTTGCCGGCCTCGGGAAGGTAGCTGATGATCTTGCCCCCGATCGCCACGCGGGGTTCAGCCGTAAAGATACCGGTCCAACCCTCGGCGGCTCGCTTGCCATGCGTGTCGTTCACCTCGCCGAGCGTCGCTGTGTACTCGGTGTCGGGGTCGAAGGGTGCCGTGGCGTGGAACGACAGCACCCACGGATTCGA
>JAHZJA010000758.1 GCA_022601155.1 Deltaproteobacteria bacterium
AGGCTGTAGCCATTGGAGTGCAGGCCCGAGGAGGGCAGGGCGAGCACCGCGTCGCCAGCCTCGACCCGAGCCGGTCCCAGCACGGCGTCGCGCTCCACCACCCCCACCGCGAACGCAGCCAGGTCGTAGTGGCCCTCGGCGTACATGCCGGGCAGCTCGGCCGTCTCGCCTCCCAACAGCGCTGCCCCCGATTGCCGACAGCCATCGACGACGCCGCGGACGAGCGCCTCGATGCGCTCCGGTCTGAGGCGATCACAGGCGATATAGTCGAGACAGAACAGCGGGCTGGCTCCGCTGACGAGGAGATCGTTGACGTTCATCGCGATCAGGTCGATCCCGACGGTGTCATGGCGATCGGTCGCGATGGCCACGAGCAGCTTGGTCCCCACGCCATCGGCACACGAGACCAGCAGCGGCTGCTGCATCCCGCCCGGCAGGCCGATCATCCCCGCGAAGCCGCCGAGATCGCCCACCTGTTCGGGTCGGCGTGTCTGGCCGACCAGTGCCTTGATTCGACGCACGGCTTCGTTGCCGGCCTCGATGTCGACCCCCGCGCTGCGGTAGGAAAGCCCCTCGTCGTCGTCCGCCATAGGCTGAGGGGCCAATAGCAGGCCCTGGGGGCGTCCGTCCACGCAGGCGGGTCCGCGGCTCGCGCCCTGCCCAACCTCGCCGTTTTGGGCTACACCCGGCACGACTATGGCCTGGTGGCGACGCAAGAAGGACGCGCTCGAGAAGGACTCCGGCAAGTCCAAGACCTCGATGCCCAAGGGCCTGTGGTCCAAGTGCGAGTCGTGCGGGGAGATCACCTACACGGACGAGCTGGTGGCCAACCTGCGGGTTTGCCCGGTCTGCCAGCACCACGCCCCCATGCCGACGGCCGAGCGCATCGCCTCGATGATCGACGACGGCACGTGGGAGGTGCACGACACGGAGCTGCGCTCGGGCGATCCGCTGTCGTTCGTCGACCAAAAACCCTATCCCGAGCGACTGACCAAGGCGCTACGGACCGCGGGGCCGAGCGACGCCTTCATCTCGGGCACCGGCGATATCGACGGCGTGGCGGTGAGCGCCGGGTTCTTCGCCTTCGAGTTCATGGGCGGGTCGATGGGCTCGGTGGTGGGTGAGAAGGTCACCCGCGTGTTCGAGCGTGCGGTCGAGCGGAAGGTCCCGGCGATCGTGTTCTCGGCCTCGGGCGGGGCGCGCATGCAAGAGGGCGTGCTGTCGCTGATGCAGATGGCCAAGACCTCGGCCGCCAGAGCCAAGGTGCGGGCGGCCAAGCTGCCGTATATCTCGGTCGTGCTGCACCCGACCACGGGCGGAGTGGCCGCGAGCTTCTCGATGCTGGGCGACCTCATCTTGGCGGAGCCGCGGGCTCTGGTGGGATTTGCCGGGCCGCGCGTGATTCAGCAGACGATCGGCCAAGACCTGCCCAAGGGGTTCCAGCGGGCCGAATTCCTGCTCGAGCACGGCATGATCGACGCCATCGTCCCGCGCTTGGAGCTGCGGGAGCACCTGGGGGGGCTGCTGCGGCTGCTGCAGGGGGCGCCTCCGCGTCCGCCAGCGCCTCCCGAAGACGAGAGCGCCGAACCGGCTGACGCCGCGTCGTGAGCTGGGACGCCCTGTTCGCACGCCGCCTCTTGGGGGTGCGACTGGGTCTGGCGATCGTCGACGGCGTGCACGCGGCGATGGGCCGACCCACGGCAGGCACGCCCGCGGTGCACGTGGTGGGCACCAACGGCAAGGGCTCGACCGCAGCGATGATCGAGCACGCCCTGCGGGGGCAGGGGATGCGGACCGGGCTGTACACGAGCCCACACCTGCGACGGGTGGGTGAGCGGGTGCGGATCGACGGTGAGGCGGTGCCCGACGCTCACCTGCGCGCGAGCGTGGACACGGTGCTCGCCCACGAGGGGTCGCTGTCACTGCCGAGACCGCTGTCGTTCTTCGAGCTCATCACGCTGGCGGCCCTCGATGTGGTGGAGCGAGCGAACGTGGATGTCTTGGTGGCGGAGGCCGGCCTTGGCGGGCGGCTGGATGCCACCCGGATGGTGGAGCCCGCGGTGGTGGCGATCACCTCGATCGCCCTCGATCATCAGGAGTTCCTGGGCGACACCCTGGACGCCATTGCGGGCGAGAAGGCGGCGGTGATGCGTCCTGGCGTTCCGGTGTTCAGTGCCCCGCAGCGTCCCGCGGCGGAGCGGGTTCTGCGAAACCAGGCGCAATCGACGGGGTGCCCACTGCGGTTTTGTGACCCATTGCCGCGGGCACCGGAGGGTCTGCCCGGCCAGCATCAGCGGGGCAACGGCGCGGTGGCCCTGGCTGCGGCGCGAGTGCTCGTGCCGTCGCTGGGGGCAGACGCGCTCGACGGCGTACAGTGGCCCGGCCGGCTGCAGACGCTGGAGCACGGGGGAGGGCGCCTGGTGCTCGATGCGGCGCACAACGTCGCGGCGGTCGAAGCCGTGGGCCAAGCCATCGAGACCGGCGACGTGCCCACGCCCGACGTCGTGGTGTTCGGAAGCCAGGCGCACAAGGACACCGCGGCGATGCTCGACGCGCTCGAGGGCTGGCCTGGGCAGCACTGGTGGGTCTCACCGTCGGCCGAGGTCGAGGTGCCCGGTCGCGTGGGTCACTGGGCTCGTGTGGCGGCCAGCCCGAACGACCCGGGGTTTTGGGCCGCCCTCGAGGAGGTGCTGGCCCGCGGTGGGACGGCGCTCGTGTGCGGCTCGCATCTGCTCGTGGGTGCCGTTTTGGGCTGGATGGCGGCCGAATCCCGCGCGGCGGATCCCCAGGACCCCACCATCGGGCCCTCCGACTGAGTTCTCGGCGCGACGGCGGCGATCTTTTGGCCGTGTGTGCTCAGCCCGGTATCCTGGCTCGTGATGCACTCTCGTACGCGTGCCCTGAGCGGTCTGGCACTGGGGCTCGGGCTGGGCGGTGTGGCGACCGAGGCCGATGCGGCTCCGGCCGCACCTCCACCGCCGCGCTCTCAAACGAGCTCGCCGCCGCCACCCACGGGCACGCCGCTGCCGTCGCCGTTCCTGCCGACGACGCGCTCCACGGGCCCGGCCGGGACCAATTCCACACCACCCCCTCCGAGCTCCGTGCCCCGCGGGGATCCACCTGGCGAGACCACGGTGAACGCGACGCCGGAGCCCGAGGCAGAACCCCAGGATCTGTCTCATACGTGGGGGTTTTCGCGACGAACGCCGCCCAAGCCCCGCTACGTGCGGACCCACGACCCGAGCTACGCCGCGCCCAACCCCGTGGGCTTCTACTCGGGGGTGTCGGTCAGCGGTAACCATGTGCCTCCGCTGCCCGCCAAGACCCTGGGAGCGCCGCCCACGGTCCTCACCTGGACGGGGTTCGAGCGGGCTCCGGAAGGCTCGCGGGTGTTCCTGCAGCTGTCCGACGAGGCCGTGCACACGGTCGACCAAAAAGGGCAGACCATCAAGATTCGGCTGCGCAACACCACCGTCAACGTTCGCAACAACATGCGGCGGCTGGACCTGCGCTACTTCCGAACGCCGATCCGCGAGGTCAAGGTCGTGCGCCGCGGGCGAGACACGGTGGTCACCGTGCAGCTCAAGCGCGTGGCCACTCCGGTCGTCCAGATCGTCGATGGCAAGGCCGGCTACAAGCTGATGGTCGTGCAGTTCGACGACGCACAGGAGGCAGACGCGCCCGTCAGCACCACGCGACCGCCTCTGCCCCCGACCACATACTGAGCGCCGCCGGGTGTCCGAATTGGTGGCTTTGGGCGGAGGTGCCGCGCAGCCGACGCGTCGTCGAGGCTCCGCGTGAGTGGCGGCCACGGTCTCGTACCCCCCGGGCACACGGCCGACGGCCCAAGCGCTGCCATCCCGCGTGACGGGTGAGGGGCGGTGCCGGCTCAAGGCGCGGCGGTGCCGTCGTCTTCGGTGTTGGACCGCCACAGGCGGGCAACCACGATCCCGGCCGCCGTCAGGGCGCCGAGGATCGGTGCGCCCAACAACGGTCCCGCGGCGGCCATCCCCAGAGCGGCGACGGCCCAGCGGTGTCGCAGCGCGTGGGCGATGCGAGCATTGCGCGCGAGGCCCGCGACCAGGACTGCGAGCTGTGCCTCCTCTTCCGGGGGCAAAGGCATCGCTTGAAGTCTCGCGGGCAAGTGTTCGTGATTTTGGAACAATAGCCGTGTCGCGATGTTGTTGAGCCGCGACAGCTCGTCCTCGGTTCGCGGCTCGGTGGCGATGATGAAGGGCAGCGCGAGCGTCCGGATGCGGGGGTTGTAGACCCGGGCCCGCGACAGCGAGGTGACCGCTTCAGCGATGAGTCGGCGGGCATGGTTGGCTCGCCATCGACGGTCGCCCTTGCCTTCGCCCTCGTCGAGCGACAGCAGCGCCATCGCCAGCGCATCTGCCGCGGCCTCGAGGTGAGGGCGAGCGGCGTGGCGCGAGTCGGCCGCCACATCGCGATAGACGTGGCGAAAGGCCAGCATTTGAGGGAAGGCGGTCACGGGGGCGACGCGGTGAGGAGGCTCGGTTCCAGCGAGAACCTCAACCGTAATTTAGGTGATGAAACACGGTGCGGCCACTGTTGGCGTGACGGGTTTCGTGATGATTCGAGACCCGAACGAGCCTTCGGGTGCCGATCGAAGCGTGATCAGGATCGCTGGTGATGCTCCAAATGCTCCGGCCCTGAACGGCCGCTGGATTCGAGACCGCACAGCGCCACGCGAGCATGCCGGAGTAGACGAGACCAATGCCTACGTTTGTTCGATGCTGCGCGAAAACGATGGGTTGATGCCGCTTCGACCGCTCTTGGGCCACCGACGGCAGGACGGCGGTCCCCCGCGTCGTGGCCTCGACGGTGCACGAGTACCTCCACGACGTCTTGGCCTTGGCCTGGATCGGCGTTCGGCGGCGGCTGGGCGCAGGACCTCCGCCGCCGTGCCCGACTTTCGGTCTGGGCGTTGATCGGCGTCCGGCGGCGGCTGGGCGCAGGACCTCCGCGGTCGAGCCCGACGTTCGGCCAGTTCCGTGGATCGGCGTCCGGCGGCGACTGGGGCTCCCAAGACCTCCGCGGTCGCGCCCGACGTTCGGCCTGGGCCGTGGATCGACGTCCCGCGGCGGCTGGGCGCTCCCAAGATTGGGGCACCGCCCACGAGGTTCGGGTTGGCGCGTGGATCGGCGTTCCGCCCTGGCTTCGCGGCCCCACGCGTGAAGTCGGCGGGTCTGACTTCAAGTGGTCTCAGCCGAGTCGGGCTTGGGCTCGACCGCACGCTCCTGCGCCTTGGCGCGCTGCCAGAAGCGCTCCAGTGTGGCCAGGCCGGCCTCGGCCGGTTCGATGCCCTCCGCGTGGCAGTGCGCCATCACCTGGCCGAAACGCCGTTCGAACTTGGCGTTGGCCCGACGCAGGGCGTCTTCGGCCTCGACTCCGAGCTTTTGGGCCACGCGGACGAGCACGAACAAGAGATCCCCGAGCTCCTCGCGGACGTCCTGCGTGGTGCCCTCGTGGCGGGCCTGCTCCAGCTCATCCCACTCTTCGCGAACCTTGGCGATCGCTCCATCGATCGACGGCCAGTCGAAGCCGACCTGGGCGGCCTTGTCCTGTAGACGCCACGCACGCTGGAGTGCGGGGAGTCCGCGAGGTACCCCCGCCAGCGGATCGGCGGGGCCGGCCTGGCCGCGTTCGGCCTGCTTGATCGCGGCCCACTGCCGCTCGACCTGCTTGGCGGACAGAGCGCGCTGGCTGTCGTCACCAAACACGTGTGGATGTCTGCGGATCATCTTGCTGCGAATGGCCTCGATGACGCCGTCGAGGTCGAACGCGCCCTCGCGCTCGCGCAGCGCCGACTGGAACACCACCTGGAACAGCAGATCGCCGAGCTCTCCGCGGTGCGCGACGGGATCGTGCATCGACTCGAGCACCTCATGGGCCTCCTCGAGCAGGTACGGGCGCAGCGTGTCGAGATCTTGGCGCTGGTCCCAGGGGCACCCACCATCCGGATCGAGCAACCGGTTCATCAGGTCGCGGAGGCCTGGCATGCCGTCCCGCAGGCCGAGCGCCCGGTGATCGGGGATCGCCGCGGGGGAGGGGTTTGCGGGTGCATCTGCCTGGGGACGGTCGGCATCGGTCATCGCGCCCGCGGTCTACCACGGCCATGGCGCCCGACACGGCCTTGCGGTGGTCACGCAGCCCTGCCGTGCTACCGTTTTTGTGCACCCGCCGCCGGTCTTCGGCGCCGGTTCCCCCGCCCCGATTTGGCCGCCGAAGCAAAGCTCAACTTCGACGAGCGAGACCCTCTGCAGCGCATGCTGCAGGCGGTGGTGGGGGCCGGTGGTGCCGCCGCCACGAAGCTCGAACGAGAGACCGGCACGCGGATCCACGTGCGTGGTCATGAGGTGACCTTGAAGGGCGGCGAGGTCGAGCTCGTCTCGCGGCTGCTGCGACAGCTCTATGCCCTGGCGCGCGCGGGCAGTCCCGTCGAGCCCAGTGACGTGGGGCGAGCCCTCGAGGTGCTGCGCCACGACGCCGACGTCGAGCTGCGCGAGGTGTTCGAGGACGTCGTCCTCGTCCGGCCTTCGGACGGCAAGGGCATCATGCCGCGCAGCCTCAACCAAAAGCGCTACGTGCTGGCGATGCGACGCCATGCACTGTCGTTTGGGGTGGGGCCGGCCGGCACGGGCAAGACGTATCTGGCGGTGGCCATGGCTGCCCATGCCCTGGTCGACAAGCAGGTCCGACGCATCATCTTGTCGCGTCCGGCCATCGAGGCAGGCGAGCGGCTGGGGTTCTTGCCCGGCACCCTCGAAGACAAGATCAGCCCCTACCTGCGTCCGCTGTACGACGCGCTGTACGAGATGTTCCCGCCGGACAAGGTGATGCGGATGCTCGAGCAGCAGGTGCTGGAAATCGCCCCGCAGGCCTACATGCGCGGCCGCACCCTCAACGATGCGTTCGTCATCCTCGACGAGGCACAAAACACCACCCGGGAGCAGATGAAGATGTTCCTGACCCGCATCGGCGCCAACACGCGTGCGGTGGTGACCGGCGATCCCTCGCAGGTCGACCTCCCCGGGGGGCAGCGCAGCGGGCTGAGCCATGCGCTCAAGGTGCTGCGCGGCGTGGACGACATCGGCGTGGTCCACTTCGCCTCGCGCGACGTGATGCGGCATCCGCTGGTGCAGGCGATCATCGAGGCCTACGACCACGAAGCGACCCGGCGCCACAACAAGCGCGGTGGCAAGTCCGAGGGTGAGGGCAAGAAGCGTGCAGGTGAAGGCAAGCGGGCCGGCGAGGCCAAGGCCGCCGTCGACGACGATGCCCCTGCACCGCAGCCCGACGACTCTGCCGCCGAGCCCGACGCCTGACCGCGGGGCGGGTGCGCGAGCCTCTCGCCGTGCTCCGCGAGGCACCCGTGGTCCGGCTCGCGGGTGTCCGACAAGCGTCGCTGCGCGGTCGCGGTGGGACCTCCCGACGACCCCCACACGCATTCGGGCGGCGCATCCCCGATCCTCGCGTGCGTACTCGAGGGTCGAGCCGCAGTGGACGGCGGTCGGGGCCTGCGGTGAACAAGTCCCTTGCTCCGCGCGCGACCCCCCGCTATGTCCGGTGCCCCATGCCCCCCTCCTCATCGCGGCGTTCGAAGCCGGCCAAAGCAGCACCCAGCGATCCCGACCCGGTGCTCGATGTGATGGCGCGAGAGCTGGCGCGCTCCCTCGAAGGCTTCGACGTGCCCGGCAGCCCCCGGCCGTACTTCATGAGCTACGCGCTGCGGAAGACGACCGTGCTCGGCCTGCGCGCGGCGTACGGATCGCTGCTGCGCAGCCGCGAGCGGACGATGTCCAAGATCTACTGTGAGGTGCGGGTCGGCGACCATCAGTTCGACAACGTGGTCGATGCCGGCCTCGACGTGGATGCCGAGGAGCGCGAGAGCGCCGACTGGGTGGCAGCGCCCGACGACCTCGATCCGGTCGCGCTGCAGGTGGCGCTGTGGAAGCTGGGGCAGATCAAGTTCGATGAGGCCCTGACCGACTACTACGACCACCAAAAGGCCCGCGTCAGCGAGTATCTACGCGACGAGGCCGACGCGTTCACCCATGAGCCGCCGCTGTCGCATCGGGAGCCGCTGCAGGACACACCGTGGCCGCGCCAGCAGTGGGAGACCATGCTGCGCGACGCCTCGCGCGTGTTCAGTGGGCACCCCGAGATCTTCGATCCCATGCTCGGGCTTCGCGTCGAGCGAATCCAGCGGTGGCAGGCGACCACCGAGGGCACGCGCGTCATCACCGAAGAGGTGTTCTGCCACCTGGACGTCGGTGGCTTCGTGCTGACGGAGGATGGGGTCTACACCGAGTCCGCACGGCAGCTGTACACACGAACGCTCGACGGGATACCCGACACCGAGCAGCTCCAGACCATGGTGGGCGAGGTCCTCGACGAGCTGGCGTCGCTGCGAGCGGCCGACACTCCGGGGGCCTTCATCGGGCCCGCGCTGCTGTCGGGCCAGGCGGCCGCAACCCTGTTTCACGAGGCGCTGGGCCATCGTCTCGAGGGCGACCGCCTCGTCGCGCGCGGGGAGACCCGTACCTTTGCCCACAAGCTCAACGAGAAGATCCTGCCCGCGGGTCTCGACGTGTTCGACGATCCGACGGCGACGACCTCCACGGGGCAACCGGTGTGGGGTGGCTACCGGGTCGATGATGAGGGCGTGGTCGCGCAGCGGGCCACGCTGGTGGAGGACGGCGTGCTCCGCGGGTTCTTGCACGGTCGGACGCCGACCCGCCACAACCGTCGCTCCAACGGCCACGGCCGCCACGATGGTCTGTCGGCCCCCATGTCGCGCATGGCCCACCTGGTCGTCTCCGGCCGGCAGTCCGAGGGCACATCGTGGGAGGCCCTCGAGGCGCAGCTGGTGGAGCTGGCGCGCGCACAGGGGCGGACCGAGGCGATGGTGATCTTGCGTGTCCACGGAGGTGAGACCTCCACCCAGGCGTACGACTTCCAGGTGTTCAAAGGGGAGCCGGCCGAGGTCTGGGTCATCGACGTAGAGTCCGGGCGACGCAAGCGAGTCCGTGACGTGGAGCTCATCGGGACCCCATTGGCCGCACTCCAGCGCGTGGTGGCGTTTGGCGGGCAGACCCAGCTCGACGAGGGCTACTGCTACGCGGAGAGCGGGTCGATCCCGGTGTCGGGGCAATCACCAGCCCTGTTGTTGTCGGAGATCGAGATGCAGCAGCGCAGCAGCACTGGCTTCCACGAGCCGCTGTTGCCGCCCCCGTTCGCCGACGATGGTAGCCGTGGGCGGACCTCCGACGAGCGCAAGCGTGGGCGCCGAAGGCGTCGCAATCGCAAGGGCTGAGCCGCAGCCCTAGGTCCCAACCGCCGCTATACTCCGCCGGGTATGGACGCCGCAGCCGCCCAGGGGCTGGAGAGCTTCGCCGAGGTTCGGGCTTGGCTGCTCGACTCGGTGCGGCCCGCCTCCACGTGGCGGGTGCATCCCCGCGACGATGGGACCGTGGAGGTTGCGCGCTCGCGGGCGGTGGTCACCCTGATCGAGCCCGGTCAGTCGGCGCCCGATCATTTCGATCATCTGCTGGTGGTGGGGCCGCCCCCCAAGCTGGCCGATGCCTTGGAGGAGCTCGACGACCCGCGGGTGCACCTGCTCGGCTTGCCCTGCGCCGAAGGGGTGCTCGCGCGGGTGGTCGATGCCGCACTCGAAGCGGCCGATGCGTTTGCACGCGCCCGGGTCACCGACCAGCTGCTCGAGATCGGCATGGCCCTCAACGCCGCCCGCGATCCGGCTCGGGTGCTCGAGCTCATCCTGCAGCACGCGCGCTCGATCACCGGGGCCGATGCCGGGTCGATCTACCTGGTCGACGAAGAGGCGGGTCGGCTGCGGTTCGAGGTCTCGGTCAACGACTCGGTCGAGACCAACCTGCAGGCGCACACGCTGGTGATCGGGGCGGACTCGGTGGTGGGGGCCTCGGTGCTGCGACGCCGGGTGATCCGCAGCCCCGACCTCTACCAACCCACGCCACGCCCCGATGAGTCGGTCCGGCACGATCGCAGCATCGACAAGCGCTTTGGCTACCAGACACGCTCGATGATCACCGCGCCGATGATCAGCCCCGAAGGTCGGGTGCTGGCCGTCATCCAGCTCATCAACGCCAAGCTCGGCCCCGAGCCCCTGCGCACGGCCACCGACTTCGACGAGCGGGTGCGTCCGTTCACCGCCGAGGACGAGCGGCTTTGTTCGTCGCTGGCCAGCCAGGCGGCGGTTGCTCTGGAGAGCGCGCGGCTGTACGCGGAGATCCAGTCGCTGTTCGAGGGCTTCGTGCGGGCCTCGGTGCACGCCATCGAGCAGCGCGACCCCACCACCTCGGGCCACAGCCAGCGGGTCGCCAACCTCACCGTCGCGCTGGCCCAGGCCGCCGATGGGGTGTCCGTGGGTCGCTTCGCCTCCACCCGGTTCTCGCCCGAGCAGCTGCGGGAGATCGAGTACGCGGGCTTGCTGCACGACTTCGGCAAGGTCGGTGTGCGCGAGGAGGTCCTGGTCAAGGCCAAGAAGCTCTATCCACACCAGCTGGCCCTGGTGCAGGCGCGGTTCGGCCACATGCGCCAGGTGCTCGAGGTCGACCGCCTGCGGGCGCAGCTGGCCCTGGCGCGCAAGGGGCTGCCCGACGACCCCGCGCTCGAGCGGGAGCACCAGCAGCGACAGCACGAGCTGGCCCGGATGATGGCACTGGTGCTCGAGGCCAACGAGCCTTCCGTGCTGCCAACGGAGGCATCCTCGCAGTTGGCGGAGATCGCCGGCCACCAGTTCGTCGACGCCGATGGCAAGACCATCGCGTTGCTGCAAGGCGACGAGCTCGACGCCCTGTTGATCCGGCGCGGCAGCCTGACCGATGCCGAGCGAGTGGAAATCCAGCACCACGTCACGCACACCTACGACTTCTTGGTGCGGATTCCCTGGGGGCGGTCGCTGTCGAAGGTGCCCGAGATCGCAGCCAAGCACCACGAGTACCTCGACGGCAGTGGCTACCCCTCGGCCTTGCCGTCGACCGACATCCCGCTGCAGGCCCGCATGATGACCGTCTCCGACATCTTCGACGCCCTGACGGCGTCGGATCGACCCTACAAGAAAGCGGTCCCAGTTCCGCTCGCGCTCGACATCCTTCACGCCGAACACAAGCGCGGCAAGATCGACCCCGACGTGCTGGAGCTGTTCATCGGGACCAAGCTCTACGAAGGGCCCCAGGGGACATGACGCCACAGATCGACACGACCGGAGTCGAGCGCGGTGGTCCACCTGCCGCCTTGCGCCGGGCCCTGGCTCGGCGCATTCGCACCGCGGCGCGAGCGATGGGATGCAGCTGCGCGCAGATCGATGGGCTGACGGTGCTCCTTGCCGACGACGCCCGGATGCGGGCGCTCAAGGCCGAACACATGGGCATCGACGAGGCCACCGACGTGCTCTCGTTTCCCGCGGCCGAGGCGTTGCCCGGGGAGCCACCGGCGCCGCTGGGCGATGTGGTGCTGGGTGTCCAAGCCATCGCGCGGCAGGCCGTGACGCCGGGCTGGGCGGGCTGGCTGGACGAAGCCACCGCGTTGGCCATTCATGGGGTGGCCCACCTGCTGGGGCACGACCATCACGGGCGCACGCCTGCGCGACACATGCTGGCGTGTGAGCGTCGAGGCAGCCGAGCGGTCCGGGTGGCCTGCGTGCGCCCCTACGGCGGGGCAGGGGCGACCCCGTGACCCCCGCGATCGTCGTGCACGGTGGTGCGGGACGCATTGCCGACGAACACCACCAACAGGCGCGACGAGCCGTGGCCGATGCCGCCGAGGCGGGCCGGTCCGTGCTGGTGGCGGGCGGCGACTGTGAAGCGGCCGTGCTCGCGGCGGTCCGCGAGCTC
>JAHZJA010000759.1 GCA_022601155.1 Deltaproteobacteria bacterium
CAACTTCATCATGCGGCTCCGCAAGCACTTCGAGCCGGAGCCCAGCCGCCCGCGGTACTTCGTCTCGGTGCGCGGGGCCGGCTACAAGTTCATGCCGCCCGAGGGCACCTGAGCGGCGGGTCACGGCCTCCACGGCCAACGGCCCACACCAGAGCGAACCGCGGTGGTTCGCGCTTGGTGGACCGCTGTTGGTCGAGATCCTAGGGCGCTACGCGGCGCGTCGTCGTCGTCGCCAGCCCAGGCCGGCGAGGCCCAAGAGCATCAGGCCCCAGCCGCCCGCGTTGGAGCGAGGTGCAACCGAGCAGCCGCCGCCGCCATCGCCTCCACCGTCCGCGCCGCCATCGGCTCCGCCCGATCCACCGGTGGTGGCGGCTACGCTGGTGGACCCGTTGCTGCTGACACCCGTGGACGCCGCGCCCGAGCCTCCCTCCTCGCTGGTGCCCGGAGGATCGGTGTCGTCGTCTCCAGTATCCGGGCTTCCGGTCGCAGAGGTCGTGGTGGTGGAGGTTGCGTCGTCACCCGAGGTCGTCGATGTGTCGGTCGCGCCGGGGTCGTCCGACGTGGATGACTCTCCGCCCTCGGTGTCGGGACCGTCGGTCGTCGTGGTTGCTGGCGGAAGGCCTCCGCTGCAAAACTGCACCAGCTCGTCGTCGCAGACCATCAGCAGGTCGGCATCCGACAGCCCCGCCCAGTTGTTGCCACCGCCGATTCCGCCTGCGGAACCGTCGGCGCACTCACAAAACAGGTTGTCCTCGGGAAAGTTGCTGATCTCGCAGATACCGTCCGCGTTTTGGCACACGAGTCCGGGCGGGGGAGGAGGGCCTCCCATGCAGCCCATGTTGGCCTGGTCCTCGCAGATCAGCAGGAGATCGGCATCCGACAAGCCAGCCCACTGGTTGCCACCGCCACCGCCGAAGCCGCTGCCGTCGTCACAAGCGCACTCGATCCAGTCGATCGGGTTGTTGCTGATGGTGCAGGTCCCGTTCATCCCCATGCACTCGAGCCCGGGGAAGGGAGGAGCGCCGCCGCAGAACGCCAGCAGCTCGGCGTCGCAGATGGGCTCGAGATCGGTATCCGACAGACCCGCCCACTGGTTTCCGCCGAAGAACCCGCCCCCGAGACCGCTGGCGCAGTTGCAGATGAGGTTGTCCTCGGGAACGTTGCTCACGGTGCAGTCGCCTTCGGGGCCTACGCACATCGCTTCTGCGGCCTGGGCCGTGAGAGGCGTGGCGAGCCCGACGAGGGTCGAGACGAAGAGTCCGAGGGACAGATGAATCCGCATGAGGTATCGCAATTCTTCCAGCTGACGCGCGAGCGCCACCCCGGCCGATGGGAGCAGTGGGGAGGCTCGGCGTGCTCTACGAGAGATTCGAGCTGCGTGACATCGGCATCACATCAGACTTCATCTCCACCACCATCGCGATCCGTCGGTGTTGCCTCGTTTTTTTCGATCTGGTCGTTTTGCGGTCAATTACGCGCGGAGATGTGGTGTTTCGTCCCTCGACGGCCACAACCGCACGCACGCCGATCGTGGGGCCGCGTGCTCGTACCGCCCCCGGTGGGCAACCGGCCGCGGCCCCACCGGGGCGGGCTCGTTCAGCCTTCGTACATCGCGTCGTCCTCGGACTGTGGGTCGTCGTACCCACCGTCGTCGGCTTCCTCTCCGTCCGCCCCCGGGTCCGGCTCCTCGTGGCCGTTGCAGTTGTCGGTCGTCAAGATGACGCACTCCGCGACCATGTCGCTGCAGATGTCGAGACTGGGATCGTCGGCGTCGAGATCGGAGTCGCTCCAGACGTCTGCGCACAGCGTGTCGCCGAACAGGGATTCATCGACGGCGTAGTTGCCAAAGACCCCACGGCACGCCTGCCAACGCTCCAGGGCGTCGAGCGAGCAGGACACGGTGGCCCCACCATCGACCGGTTCGTAGTCTGGGTTGCCTCCGGTGAGGATCTCCCAGAAGTCGTCATCGCCGAGGGTGTCGGAGTCGAGCTCTTCCCACAGAGGCTCATCGTTGATGAGCGTGTCGATGCCCAGGGTCAGGCCAACCGCGGCGATGACGATCGCGCCACCGACGACGACGACGGAGCCCGCTCCAACCCCGATGCCTCCGCCTGTCGTTGCGCCGGCACCCGCCCCTGCGGCGGGCCCGAGCGGAATCCACTCGAGTAGCACGGTGGCACCACCGCCGGCCGCCGATGGGCTCACGCCCGAGGGCAGACCGATCAACAGCAGGTAATCCATCCCGTCGATCACCAGTGTCGAACCCCACCACACCACCGAGGCACTGGCCTGGGCTGGCTGTGGCGCGCACAGCATCGACAGGGTGAGGACGCCGGCGGTGCACAGACCGGCGACTCGACTCTTCCAACGTGACAACACACGACGCATCGACATTCGGCGACTCCAGACTCGACGTGCTCGTTGGAGAACCGGCCGGCATCTGCCACCCAACGGCAGATGCTCGAGGACAGCCGGTTCGTCTCGTCACGACGAGTACTGGTTGAAACGGTACGCGTGGTGCGGAGGGTCCCGCCGCCGAGCAATTTGTGCTCCGAGGGCAGGCCCAGACGTGGATTTGCCCGACTTGCTCGGTCCTCGCTGGGGACAATTGAGCGATCCGCCAAGGGTGAGAACGCGATGATTCGGTGACGGTGGTGGCGATCGACTCGCCGTGAGGTGCGGCGGGTTGTCGGCCGCGGTGCCGTCCACAGTCGAGGCGTCGGAGGGCGAAGGTCGTTGGCCCGCGATCAAGCCCGCGGTCGAACCATCGACGGAGCGAAGGTCGACGGTCGACCCCCGAGGGCTCG
>JAHZJA010000760.1 GCA_022601155.1 Deltaproteobacteria bacterium
TCACCGCTTGCCACCAGCTCATGCCCTCCTTGATGAGGGACGCCGCGAGCGTGTAGGTGGGCACGCAGACGACCATGCCGATCCACAGGCTGGCCATGTTCATGACCGACCAGTGGCGCTCGCCCTCGGTGGCGGGCCGAATGTCGTCGTTGTACAGGCCGGGATCCGGATCCCGAACGGTCAGAGAAGGCATGGCAGCGCCAGTGCATACCAGCCAGGCCCCCGATCCGCCAAGCGGCGATGGGCCGCCCCGGGGGCTGAGCACGCCGAGAGCCGACGGAGCTTCCGATGAAGGGAGTCTGTCGGTACCCGGCCTTCGACCCCCAGGAACGCCGTCAGCGGCGACGGTCGTGCGGCACGACGACGGCCTCTGACTGTGTCGAGGCCCCCGTGTCGGCGCGACGGGTCAACCCGGAGGCACGAAGTTGTTGCAGGCGTCTTCGATGAGGTCGATGGCCTGCTGGAACGCGGGGCCGTAGTCGGCGATGCAGACCGGTGCCTCGAAGCCGTTGGTGAACATGCCCGTGAACGCGGAGATACCGTCGGCGGTGTCGCTTCCGCAGCTGTTGTCGCCCGGATTGATCAGCGAGACGACCACCACGTTCTCCTCGATGCCCGAGCGTGCGGCCACGACGTCGTCGAACCACTGCTGCGGGTTGCCGTTGGAATCGGAATCGGACTCGTCGGTGATGATCACGATGATGAGCAGCGAGTCCTCATCGAGGTAGGCCTCGTTGCACTGACCCACTCCGCCCTGTACCCGCTGGACGGCCTCGACCGTGGCCTGCATCTGCCGCTCGGCCCCGCTGCCGCTGGTCCCCACCTGGGCCGCGCACGTGAACGAGGTGGCCAGATCATCGGCCTCGGTCATGAAATTGAAGCCGTCGGCGTACGGGCCACACTGGGTGTTGCTCGAGTTGCTGCCGCCCGTATTCACGACCAGGGAGGACAGCGCGTTGCATCCGCCGATGTTGGGGCCGTAGGTGTCGGTCGTCACCACGCCGACCTGGTACTCGTCGACCGTCTGGAGCGCCTGCTGGATGCCGTTGATGAACGCGGGGAAGTTGGCGACGAGGTTGGCCTGGTCGCCGGCCATGCTGCCCGAGTTGTCGATGGTGAACAGGAAGTCGACCTTGGTGCAGCCGTCTTGCGGCTCCACGAAGATGTCGGGCTGAAGGCCGAGGTCGAAGTTGGGGATGGGGCTGCCGGTGTCGCTGTCGGCACCGGGGCCGCTGCTTCCGGTGCCCGTACCCGGGGTCGGGCCGGACCCCTGCGTGCTGTTGCCACCGCTCCCTGCGGTGGTTCCCGTGCCGGACTGACTGACGCTGCCGATACCGGGACCACTGCTCCCGCGCCCGTCGTCTTCACCGCCACAGGCGGCCACGCCGAGGCTACACAGGGTCAGACCGAGGCTGTAGGCGGCCAACCGAGCCGCGGTACCGCCCGCCAACTTCCGAATTGCACGTGTCACCAGGCCGCCAAGATACCACCGATCGGCGGCGCAGGTCTCACGATGCGCGGTGTCGTGTCGTCAGCTGTCGGTAGGGAGGGTGCGTTCCACCGGGGTAGGTTCCGCTGCCTCGTTGTGCGCCTTCTGTGCGTCCCAATACGTTGCCCAGCACGGGCGATCGACGTAGCGGCCACGACCGCGCTCGGTGGACAGCTGTCCGCCCTCCCACACCACCATGCCACGGCTGAGCGTCACGGCTGCGTTTCCCGTGACCTCCATGCCCTCGTAGATGTTGAAGTCGATGTTTTGGTGGTGCGTCTTCGCAGAAATGGTCCGCGTCGCACTGGGGTCCCACACGACCACATCGGCATCCGCGCCGGGGGCGATGGTCCCCTTCTTCGGGTGGATGTTGAAGATCTTGGCGGTGTTGGTGGAGGTGACCGCGACGAACTCGGCCGGGGTGAGCCGACCGGTGCGGACGCCGTGGTGCCACAGCACGCTCAGACGGTCCTCCACGCCACCCGTCCCATTGGGAATCTTGCGGAAATCGCCCAACCCCATGCGCTTTTGTGGCGCGCAAAAACAGCAGTGGTCGGTGGCGGTGGTCTGCAGCATGCCCGACTGCAGCCCGCGCCACAGGGCCGCCTGGTGCTCCTTGGCCCGGAACGGCGGGCTCATCACGTAGGCCGCGGCGGTGTCCCAGTCTGGGTTGCGGTAGACCGACTCGTCGATGACCAGGTGCTGGGCGAGGACCTCGGCGAACACGCGCTGTCCCTCGAGGCGTGCACGGGTGACCGCCTCGAGGGCATCGATGCACGAGGTATGGACCAGATACACGGGCACGCCGAGCACCTCCGCGATGCGGATGGCTCGGTTGGCGGCCTCACCCTCCACCTCGGGCGGGCGTGACAGCGGGTGCCCTTCGGGGCCCGTGAGGCCCTTGTCGAAGATGTCCTGCTGGAGCACGTAGACCAGCTCGCCGTTCTCGGCGTGCAGCGTGCAAAGAGCCCCCAGATCACGGGCGGTCTTGAAGCTGTTCACCAGCGTCTCGTCGTCGCACATGATGGCGCCCTTGTAGGCCATGAAGTGCTTGAAGCTGTTGACGCCGTGATCGCGGCTGAGCGCGATCATGTCCTCGCGGACCCGGTCGCTCCACCAGGTGACCGCAACGTGCAGCGAGTAGTCGCAGGCGGCCTTCTGCGCCCACCCTCGCCACTTGTGATACGCGTCGAGCAGCGGCTCGCCCGGATCGGGGATGGCGAAGTCGATGCACATCGTGGTGCCGCCCGCAGCCGCGGCGGAGGTGCCGGTGAAGAAGTCCTCCGACGCCACCGTGCCCATGAACGGCAGCTCCATGTGGGTATGGGGATCGATGCCACCGGGGATGACGTAGGCCCCTTCTGCGTCGATGACCCGCGCTCCCGCCGGAGCGTCGAGGTTGGGGCCCACCTGCGCGATGGTCTCGCCTTGGCAGAGGACATCGGCGGACGACTCGCCTTCGGCGGTGACGACGGTGCCGCCGCGGATCAATACGGATGTGCCGGACATGGTGGGTCTCTCCTGAACGACGAACCGGGAGCGCGGGGGGCCGCGCTCCCGAACAATGGGCCGGGGGCTGTGCCTACGGGTCGATGATCTCGTCGTAGGCGTCGGGGCGGCGATCTCGATAGAACTGCCAGGTGCTGCGGACGGTGTCGATCATCGTCAGATCGAGGTCGGCCACGATCACCTCGTCGCCGTCCTCGGAACCCTCGGCGACGATCTCACCGCGCGGGTTGACGAAGTAGCTGGTGCCGTAGAACTTACCGATGTCCCACGGGGGCTCGGTCCCCACGCGGTTGATGGCGCCGACGAAGTATCCGTTGGCCACCGCGTGTGCGGGCTGCTCGATCTTCCACAGGTACTGCGACAGCCCCGCGACGGTCGCCGAGGGGTTGAACACGATCTCGGCCCCATTGAGGCCCAGGCAGCGCGCACCCTCGGGGAAGTGGCGGTCGTAGCAGATGTACACGCCGATGGTGGCGTAGCGCGTCTTGAACACCGGGTAGCCGCCGTCGCCGGGGCGGAAGAAGAACTTCTCCCAGAAACCCGCCACCTGGGGGATGTGCTGCTTGCGGTACTTGCCCAGGTAGGTGCCATCGGCGTCGATGACCGCGGCGGTGTTGTAGTAGACGCCGCGCATCGCCTTCTCGTAGATGGGCACGATGAGCACCATCTCGTGTTTCTTGGCGTACTCGGCCAGACGATCGGTGGTCGGTCCCGGGATGGGCTCGGCCGACTCGTACCAGCGGGGGTCTTGGCTCGGACAGAAGTACGGGCCATTGAACATCTCCTGTAGACACAGGATCTGAACGCCCTTGGCGGCCGCCTGCTCGATCAGGGGGACGTGCTTTTGGTACATCGCCTCCTTGATCTCAGCGACGGGTCGCGACTCGTCGTTGAGCGGGTTGGCGCACTGAATCAGCCCGCAACGGACGATCTCACTCATCGGCTCACCTCGATTGGCAGGTTGGTGGCAAGGCTTGAAAGGATACGAGAACCGCCCACGGCTGTCGACGCGTAGGGCTCGACGCGGCCGAGTCCGGCCTCGAAGAACGGTCGGTAGACCCGACAGGACGACCGACGGGGTCGATCCAGACGAAAACCGGCTTGTGGCCGTGGACCCGCCCCGCATACCCTGGCAGGTGAGAGGGTGCCGATGTCCAAGATCGCCAACGAGCGCGCCGAGAACGTCTTCACCGACTTCAAGGCCCCCTATACCCCCGCCCAGGCCCTGGTCGAGGCCAACCGCTGCCTGTTTTGTGCCGATGCACCGTGCATTCAGGCGTGCCCGACCGGTATCGACATCCCCCAGTTCATCCGCAAGATCGCGACCGGCAACGTCAAGGGCTCCGCGCGGACGATCTTCGACAGCAACATCCTGGGCATGAGCTGCGCCCGGGTGTGCCCGGTCGAGGTGCTGTGCGTCGGCAAGTGCGTCTACAACGAGATGGGCGTGCCGCCGATCCAGATCGGCAAGCTGCAGCGACACTCCACGGACGTCGCGTTCGACGAGGGCTGGCGCTTCTTCGAGGCGGGCGCCGATAGTGGTCGCAGCGTGGGCCTCATCGGGGCGGGTCCGGCCTCGCTGGCGGCGGCCCACGAGCTCCGCAGGCACGGGCACGCCTGCACTATCTACGACAAGCGCTCGGTCACTGGCGGGCTCAACACCACCGGGGTCGCGCCCTACAAGATGAAGGCGGACCGCTCGGCCGACGAGGTGCAGTGGGTCCTGGAGATCGGCGGTATCGACGTCCAGACCGGAGTCGAGGTCGGTGCGGACCTCTCGTGGGACGAGCTGGTCTCCCGCCATGACGCGCTGCTGTTGGGCGTGGGACTTGGCCCCGACACCGAGCTTCCGGTCGACGGGGCGCAGCTGTCGGGCATCTACGGCGCGGTCGATTTCATCGAGCGCTTCAAGCTGGGGGCGGTCGATCTGTCGGACGTGCGACGGGCGGTGGTCGTCGGAGGCGGCAACACGGCGGTGGATGCCGTGCGCGAGCTGGTGGGCCTGGGCGTCGCCGAGGTCACGATGCTGTACCGCGGGGTCGAGGCGAAGATGAGCGGCTACGCCCACGAATGGGCGGCCGGCAAGCTCGAAGGGGTGCGTGCACACTGGCAGGCCCAGCCGGTCGCCTTCGAGGGGCAGGCTGCCGTGGAGGGTGTTCGATGCCTTCGGCTCGACGACCAAAAACAGCCGATCGAGGGCAGTGAGCACGTGGTGCCGGCCGACCTCGTGTTGCTCGCCATCGGTCAATCCAAGCTCGAGCAGCTGCTGACGGGCCTGTCGGGCGTGACGTTCGAGCGAGGGCGCGTGGTGGTCGATGAGCATCAAGCCACCGCGCAGGCCGGAGTCTGGGCCGCAGGTGATTGTGCCAATGGTGGCAAAGAAGTCGTCAATGCGGTGGCGGAGGGCAAGCGTGCCGCCCTGGCCATCCACGCTCATCTCGGTGGGAGCTGAGCGTTCGTGAACCCATCCTCCACGCTGCCCAACACTGGTCCCGCCGCCGAGCCTCGCGTGGCTCGACGCTCGGACCATCCCGGTATGCCCTCGGGCTCGCGCCGCGGTCGCGTCGACGGTGTTCGTCGACGCCAGGCATAGATTCAAAAACACCCCTTTCGGAGTTCTTCGCCATGCCCGACCTGTCCAGCAACTGCGCCGGAATTCGCTCCCCCAACCCCTTTTGGCTCGCCTCGGCGCCCCCGGCCAACTCCGGTGCGCAGATCCAGCGGGCCTTCGATCACGGCTGGGGCGGGGCGGTCTGGAAGACGCTGGGCACACCCATCCAGAACGTCTCCAGTCGCTTTGGGGCGGTGGATGTGGGGGGGACCAGGGCGGTGGGCTTCAACAACATCGAGCTCATCACCGACCGTCCGCTCGAGGTGAACTTCCGCGAGATCTACGAGACCAAGAAGAAGTATCCCGCGCACGCGGTCGTCGTCTCGCTGATGGTCGAGACCCGCGAGGAGTGGAAGGACTTCATCAAGCGCGCCATCGACTCGGGCGCCGATGGGCTCGAGCTCAACTTCGGGTGTCCCCACGGCATGTGCGAGCGCGGCATGGGCTCTGCGGTGGGTCAGGAACCCAAGGTCAACGAGGAGATCACCTCGTGGGCGGTCGAGTATTCGACGGTGCCCGTGCTGGTCAAGCTCACCCCCAATGTCGGGGACATCGTGCCGCACGGTCTGGCGGCGCAGCGGGGCGGAGCCCACGGGGTCGCGCTCATCAACACGATCAAGAGCATCATCGGCGTCGATATCGACAAGATGGTGCTGGAGCCCCGCGTGGGTGGTCTGTCGACCAACGGTGGCTACTGCGGGGCGGCGGTCAAGCCGATCGCGCTGCACATGGTCGCGCAGCTGGCACGCAGTGCCGAGTTCGACATTCCCATCAGCGGCATCGGCGGGGTGGCGAACTGGCGCGACGCGGTGGAGTTCATCCTGCTCGGCAGCAGCAGCGTGCAGGTGTGTACCGAGGTCATGCTCAAGGGCTATCGCATCGTCGAGGACATGATCGAGGGTCTCGAGGAGTACATGCGCAGCCACGACTTTGCGACCATCGATCAGATGGTGGGCAAGGCCGTGCCGAGCTACTCCGAGTGGGGCGACCTCGACATGAACTACGAGACGGTGGCCAAGATCGACGCCAGCTCGTGCATCGGCTGTCAGCTGTGCATGGTGGCCTGCCACGACGGTGCCCACCAGTGCATCCACCAGGACGAGGGGGGCAGCCGGGTGCCGGTCGTCGATGAGTCGGAGTGCGTCGGCTGCAACCTGTGTCAGATCGTCTGCCCGGTCCCCGACTGCATCACGATGGCCGAGGTCGACAACGGCTTCGCCCCCGCGACTTGGAATCAGCACATGGCGGGGCAGGGGAAGCTGCGGCCCAAGAAGGGCGCGCACTGATCCGCGGCGGCTGCGGGCCGCGGAACACCCGAGACGAAGGTACGCCGCGCGTGCGTGGGCCTTCGCGATGGCGCGCGCGGGCGATCGGCTGCTGTCGTCGCCGCCGTCTCCGATCCCACGCAGGATGACTCGCGGCGTCGCCGCGGCTGGCGCAGCGTGGTGGTGACCGAGCCCCCCGCGTGAGCGCAGCGGGCCGGCGCCGTGCCGCCCAGGCGCTGGCTCCATTCGCCACGAAAAAAAGTGCACGCGTCGTGCTCGTCTCGCAAAACGTCGCGTCGTGGTCTGGCGGCTCGACAACGACGGGCTGTGACGAAAGGAACAAGACGATGCACATTGCTGGACTCATCCTCGGAATCTTGGGCGGCCTCGCTGCGGGCGCGCTGGGCATGACGTGGCTCTCGGACGTCTCCTCGGTCGACCCGGAAGTCGCCGCATTGGCCGATCTGTCGGGCATCACGACGGCGGGTTACCTGCTGATCCTGGCCTTGGTGTTGGGCATCACGGGGGGCGTGCTCGCGCTGCGCCGCAAGGGTCGGTGGGCGGCGGCGTTGATGATCCCCGCGGCCGTGGCGCCCGCGATCGTGGAGCCCAGCGCTCTGGTGTTCACGTTCTTGCTCCTCATCGGGGGACTGCTGAGCCTGGGCGCCAAGCCGCGAGCTCCGGCCTACGCGTCCAGCTGAGGCGACGCGCCGGGCGATCTCGGGGTATGTCGACGCAGACGATGGACGAGTGCCCCACCGACGAGGTCCTGGCGGCCTACGGCGCGGACGAGGCGACCGACGCCGAGCGTGAGGAGGTGGAGGCACACCTGGAGCTTTGCCCTCGCTGCAGTGGAGTGGTGACGTTGGTCGCGAAGGCCTCGGGACCCGACCCGGCGCCACCGCGAGTGCGGGGCTCGACCCTCGGGCGCTACCTGGTGCTCGAGCCCATCGGAACCGGGGCGATGGGCGAGGTGTTCGAGGCCTACGATCCGCAGCTCGACCGTAGAGTTGCGCTCAAGGTCTTGCGGCCCAAGGTCTCCCGCGAGCGTTTCGTGCGGGAGGCTCGGGCGATGGCCGCGATCTCGCACCCCAACGTGATCGCCGTGTTCGAGGCCGACACCGACGGTGATCGAGCGTTCTTGGCCATGGAGCTGGTCCGTGGCCAAACGCTCGCCGACTGGCTCTCGGCGGCTCGCCGCTCGACCGCGCAGATCCTGTGGGCCTTTGCCCACGCGGCACGGGGACTGGCGGCCGCGCACGCGCAGGGCCTGTTCCATCGCGATTTCAAGCCGGCCAACGTCTTGGTGGGGGATGACGATCGCATTCGCGTCTGTGACTTCGGCTTGGCGCGCTTCGATGACGTACGCACGGTCCCGACGGGCGATGCGCCCGCCGTCGAGGCGTCCTCGCTGAACACGCGCGAGGGGATGCTGCTGGGTACGCCCGCGTACATGGCTCCCGA
>JAHZJA010000068.1 GCA_022601155.1 Deltaproteobacteria bacterium
GCCCGACAGTCCCTTGCTCAAGCACATGAGGTCGGGTCGCACTCCCGCGTGCGCGCTGGCAAACAGCTTCCCGGTTCGGCCAAAGCCCACCGCGATCTCGTCCGCGATCACGTGGATCCCCAGCTGCTGCGCGTGCTCGACGAGCCGACGGTAGTAGCCCGCGCCCATCATCGACATTCGCCCGGCGCACTGCACCAACGGCTCGACGATGAGCGCCGTCAGCTCGTCGGCATGCGCGGTGAGGGCGTCCACCGCCGCCTGGGCCTGCGGGCTGTCGGCGCCTGCGTCCGCTCCGAGATCGGCGTGCTGATGGTCCAGCTGCGAACACACCGGCAGGTACAGCGGTTTCATCAACAGTGGGGCGAACGTCTCTCGATAGGCATCGCTGCCCGAGACGGCCAGGGCCCCCAGCGTCTCACCGTGATAGCTGTTGTCGAGCGCAGCAAAGCGCGTCCGCCTGGGCTGCCCGCCCTGCTTGTGCGCCTGGAAGCTGAGCTTGAGGGCGACCTCGACTGCAGCCGAGCCACAGTCGGCGAAGAAGACCTTGCCGTAGCCCTCGGGGGCGGCGTCGATCAACGCCTCGGCCAGCTCGACGGCGGGCGCGTGGGTGAACCCGGCGAACATCACGTGGTCGAGACGCTCGGCCTGGTCGCGGATGGCCTCGACGATACGCGGGTGACCGTGCCCGTGGATCGACGTCCACCACGAGCCGATCCCATCGAGGATCTTCCGACCGTCGTGCGTCGTCAGCCACACCCCGCGCGCGGAGGCGATCGAGGTGGGCGGGAGGCGGTCGAGGTCTTGGAAGTGCGTCGCCGGGTGCCACAGCACTCGGGCATCACGAGCGGCCAGATCGTCCATACGGCGAGGTCGGGCCGCCCGTAACGCTCAGCGCTCGGCGATTGGAACGAAGGAGCGCTCGGTGGCTCCGGTGTAGATCTGCCGCGGGCGGCTGATCCGGAAGCCGTCCCGATGCATCTCGGTCCAGTGGGCGATCCAGCCGGGCAGGCGTCCCATCGAGAACAGCACCGTGAACATGTCCACGGGGATCCCGATCGCCTGGTAGATGATGCCCGAGTAGAAATCGACGTTCGGGTACAGGCGTCGCTCGACGAAGTACGGGTCTTCGAGCGCGACTTCCTCCAGCTCCATCGCCAGGTCGAGCAGACGGGTCTGCTGGTTGAGCCGGGCGAGCACGTCGCGGCAGGTCTGCTTGATGATGCGCGCGCGTGGGTCGAAGTTCTTGTAGACGCGGTGGCCAAAGCCCATCAGGCGGATGCCCGACTGCTTGTCCTTGACCCGGTCGAGGTACTGCTTGCCGGTGATGCCCTCGGACTCGATCCGCTGGAGCATCTCGATGACGGCCTGGTTGGCGCCGCCGTGGAGCGGTCCCCACAGCGCCGAGACGCCGGCCGAGATCGAGGCGAACAGGTTGGCCCGGGACGAGCCGACCATCCGCACCGTCGACGTGGAGCAGTTTTGCTCGTGGTCGGCGTGGAGGATGAGCAGCAGGTCGAGCGCCTTGGCGATGACGGGGTCGACCTCGTACTCCTCGCACGGCGTCGCGAACATCATCCGCAAGAAGTTGGCCGCGTAGCCCATCTCGTTGACGGGGTACATGAACGGCTGGCCGATCGAGTGCTTGTAGGCGTAGGCCGCGATGGTGGGCAGCTTGGCCAACAGGCGCTTGGTGCAGATCTCGACCTCGTTCTTGGCGTCCAGGTTGAGCGAGTCCGGGTAGAACGTCGCCAGCGCCGAGGTGGTCGCAGCGACCACGGCCATCGGGTGGGCCGACTTGGGGAAGCCCCCGTAGAACTTGCGAAAGTCCTCGTGGAGCATCGTGTGGATCGTGATCGTGTTGCGGAAGTCGTCCAGCTCCGCCTGGGTGGGCAGCTCCCCCCGAATGAGGAGATAGGCGACCTCCAGGAACGACGACTTCGCGGCGAGCTCCTCGATCCGATACCCGCGGTACCGCAAGATCCCCTTCTCACCGTCGATGAAGGTGATGGCGCTCTGGCAGGACCCGGTGTTGACGAAGCCCTGGTCCAGCGTGATGAGACCCGTAGACGCACGCAGCTTTCCGAGGTCGATGCCCCTCTCGCCTTCGGTTCCGGTGACGATGGGGAACTCCATGTTCTCGCCGTCTACGTTCAGGTTCGCGTTGCTCATCAATCCTCCACGGCGCGACCGCGCCTAGTCACGCCTCGCCTTTTAGATCGTTGGGGGCTCCGCTGCGAGGGCAAAAACGAAATCGTTTCATGCACCACTGCGATGGCCACACCGACCGATCGTGAGGCCTGTGAGCTAGATCACTCGTGGCGCCGACAGTGTTCTCAGAGCGCTGGCGGGTCCTTCGGGCGGGGACGCAACAGCGCTCGGACGGACTCGATCAGGACACCGGCGCCCAACACGACCAGGATCCCGCCCATCACCTGGAGCAGGGGATCGGTGAATCGAGCCAGATTGACGACCATCGCGGCCAGTGTCGACAGCAGCATGCCGACGGCGGGCAAGGCCGCGGGCCACGTGGGCAGACGACGGTGACGCAGATAGAGGGTGACCATCACCAGGGTCAGCCCGGCCAGCAGCTGGTTGGTGGTGCCGAACAGCTGCCACAGCGCGAGACCGGCGGGTCGTTGCACGACGGCGCCGCCCGGCCCGTCGAGCGAGTCCGCCACGAGGACGCCGTCGAGTTCTGCCGACGGCTAAGCAAAGAAGAAGGCGTCACCTATCGGCTTCCGACCGAAGCGGAGTGGGAGTACGCGTGTCGAGCCGGTTCGAC
>JAHZJA010000761.1 GCA_022601155.1 Deltaproteobacteria bacterium
CCACCAGGGTGAAGGGCGCCAGCGAGAACGGCATGGTCCGCGCGCGGGTGCCCTCCCCCACGGGTAGATCGATGCGCCCGTCCTCCATCGCGGAGTACAGGCTCTCCTCGACGGTCGGCGTCAGCCGATGGATCTCGTCGATGAACAGCACGTCGCCCTCCGACAGGGCGGTCAGGTGCCCGGCGAGCACTCCCTTGTGCTCGATCGCGGGCCCCGAGCTGATGTGAATGTGCACCCCCAGCTCGTGGGCGAGGATCTGCGCCATCGTGGTCTTGCCGAGCCCCGGTGGGCCATGCAGCAAGGTGTGATCGAGCGGCTCGCCGCGCTGACGCGCCGCGGTGACGAACACCTCGAGCTTGCGCTTGAGCGCGGCCTGCCCGATGTACTCGGCGAATCGCTGCGGACGAATGCCGGGGGTGCCGTCGAGCTCGGGCTCGCCCGGCCCACTGTTGGGCTCGATCAGCGCACGGTCGGGGGGCTGTCCCTCGACCCCGTCGTCGTCGTCGTGGCGAACCCGAGCCACGCGCTCACTCCCACTCGATGGTGGCGGGTGGCTTGCTGCTGATGTCGTAGCAGACCCGGTTGATGCCGCGGACCTCGTTGATGATCCGTCCGGAGATCGTGGCCAGCACGTCGTAGGGCAGCCGCGCCCAGTCGGCCGTCATGGCATCGGTGCTCTCCACCGCGCGCACGGCCAGCGCATTTTCGTAGGTACGGCTGTCGCCCATCACGCCGACGCTGCGCACGGGCAGCAGCACCCCGAACACCTGCCACAGCTGGCGATACAGGCCCGCCTTGTCGATCTCGTCGAGGATGATCGCATCGGCCTCGCGCAGCAGGTCGCAGCGCTCGCCCGTCACCTCGCCCAGCACCCGCACCGCCAGCCCCGGGCCAGGGAATGGATGTCGCCACACCATCGGCTCGGGCAGGCCCAGCGACAGGCCCAGCTTGCGGACCTCGTCCTTGAACAGCTCGCGCAGCGGCTCCACCACGCCCATCTTCATGCGCTCGGGCAGCCCGCCCACGTTGTGGTGGGTCTTGATCGTCGCCGACGGGCCCCCCTTGAACGAGACGCTCTCGATCACATCGGGGTACAGAGTGCCCTGGACCAGATAGTCGGCCCCGCCGATGGCATTGGTCTCCTCGTCGAACACATCGATGAAGGTCCCGCCGATCCGCTTGCGCTTGATCTCGGGATCGGTGACGCCTGCGAGCGCGGACAGGAACCGCTCGCCCGCGTCGGCGACCACCAGCGGGTTGGCCAGCCGCCCCTCGAACATGCGCTTCACCTCGGCGCGCTCGTCCTTGCGGAGCAGGCCGTTGTCGACGAAGACGCAGCGCAGCCGGTCCCCGACCGCTCGCTCCACCAGCATCGCCGCGACCGAGGAGTCGACCCCACCCGACAGCCCGCACAGCACGGTGCCCGTGGTCCCGACCTGCGCCTGGATGCGGGCGACCGCCTCCTCGACGAACCGCGACATGCTCCAGTCTCGCGTGAAGCCACAGGTATCGAGGAACGCGCCGAGCACCTCGGCCCCGCGGGGCGTGTGCACGACCTCCGGGTGGAACTGCACGCCCCACACCCGCCGCTCGGGGTCGACGATCGCCGCGTGGGGGCAATTGCTGCTGCGGGCGACCGTGGAGAAGCCGCTGGGCAGCGCGGTCACCTTGTCGCCGTGCGACATCCACACCGGCTCGTCGTGTCCCACCGTCCATGCCGACGTGGGACCCTTGCTCGCGAGAACCTCGACCGTCGCGGCCCCGTACTCGTGCGACGAGGAGGCCTCCACGGTGCCCCCCAGCGCATCGACCACCACGTACAGGCCGTAGCAGATGCCCAGCACCGGGACGCCCTGCGCGAGCACGGCCGGGTCCATGCGAGGGGCCCCGTCGTCGTAGATCGAAGACGGGCCACCGCTGAGCACGATCCCCTTGGGGTTGCTGGCGACGATCCGCGAAAGCGGTGCATCACACGGTAGGATCTCGGCGTAGACCCCCTGCTCTCGCACCCGTCGTGCGATGAGCTGAGTGACCTGCGATCCGAAGTCCAGGACGATGAGGGTCTCGTGCGCGGCCACGGTTACTCCATCCGGTAGTTGGGCGCTTCCTTGGTGATGATCACGTCGTGCACGTGACTCTCCCGCAGGCCCTGCGAGGAGATTCGGCGGAACTGCGCCTTGTCCTTGAGCTCGGGCACCGTTGCCGCTCCCACGTAGCCCATGCCGGAGCGCAGGCCTCCGGCCAGCTGGTGGATGCTCTCCGCCAGCGGGCCCCGGTACGGCACGCGCCCCTCGATGCCCTCGGGCACGAGCTTGCGCTGGTCGACGCCCGACTGGAAGTAGCGGTCCTTGCTCCCCGCCGCCATCGCGCCCATCGACCCCATGCCGCGGTAGACCTTGTAGCTGCGCCCCGAGAGCAACACGAGCTCACCGGGAGCCTCGTCGGTCCCGGCGAACAAGCCACCGATCATCACCGCCGAGGCCCCGGCCGCCAGCGCCTTGACCAGGTCGCCCGAGGACTTCACGCCGCCGTCGGCGATGATGGGAATCCCCAGGGGCTGGGCCACGGCCGCGCACTCCAAGATCGCCGAGATCTGCGGTACGCCGACCCCCGCGACCACGCGCGTGGTGCAGATCGATCCGGGCCCGATGCCCACCTTGACCCCGTCGGCACCGCACTTGGCCAGTGCCTCGACCGCGGCCGGCGTGGCCACGTTGCCGGCCAGGATCTGGAGGTCCGGGTATTCGGCCCGAATCGCCTCCACGGTGTCGAGCACGCGCTTGGAGTGACCATGGGCGGTGTCCACCACGACCACGTCCACGCCCTGCTCCACCAACGCCGCGACGCGCTCCATCGTGTCGGCGCTGGTGCCCACCGCGGCGCCCACCCGCAGCCGGCCCAGGCCGTCCTTGATCGCGTCGGGATGATCGTCGGCCTTGAGGATGTCCTTGACCGTGATGAGACCGACCAGCTGCCCCGACTCGGAGGTCACCAGCAGCTTCTCGATCCGGTTTTTGTGGAGGATCTTCTTGGCCTCGGCCAGCGCGATGCCCTCGGGCACCGTGATGGGCTCTGCCGTCATCACGTCGCCCACCCGTTGCTCGAGGTGACTCTCGAAGCGAACGTCTCGACTGGTGAGGATGCCGATGAGTCGGCCGTCGTCGACGACGGG
>JAHZJA010000069.1 GCA_022601155.1 Deltaproteobacteria bacterium
ACTGCAAGTTTTGGCGACACCGCCAGGAGCCAACAATCCTTCGCGATTCACCGTGTCGGGTTTCACCACGGGCGGCTAGGGGCGGCGATTGCAGCTTCGGGCCCCAACGAGGCACCCTTGTTCACCATGGCGCAGGGCCTGGAGCTGTCGGTCACGCCTCGAGGGCAGCTTCGCGCCGTACCTGCGGAGGCGGAGCCTGGGGCTCCTGCCGCCTTGCGCAAGGCCTTCGCTCGGAGTCTGGGCGACGGGATGCTCCACCTGGCCGGCCCGATGTTGCGCGTCGAGCTGGAGCCCACGCTGGCCTACGCTCGTGAGCTCGGTCGGGTGTTCTTCGAGGCGCTCACCCGGGCCGAGGACGGGCTGTCCAACGAGCCCTTGCCGATTCCGCCCGGTACGGTCGAGCGCCTGCTGCTGCGCATGCCTCCGATGCTGGGGGCCGAGTACGCCACGCGCTCGACGGTGACCCATGCCTGGGTGCAGCTCCATCGCTCGGCCAGCGAAGCGGTCGATCAGCACGACGGCGACATCGGTTCGTGGTTGGAGGCGCAAAACTCGGCGTGGCACGGCGTCGGTCGGATCTACTTTCACCTCGCGGAGAACAAGCGTGACCCCGACTTCCCGTTCGCGTTCGTAGCGACCTATGTCGACGGGCTCGACGGCCAGGGGCAGCCCCTCCATCGCACGCTCCAGCACGCGCTGGTGGTGTTCGAGCACGACCGCGAGGCCTTGCTCCGACTGTTGCGTCCGCTGGAGGCCGCCGCCGCCGCGAGCCCGTGGGTCGCCCAGATGGTGGCCGACGGTCAGGTCTACCGTGCGATGCGCTGGGCGCCAGACGAGGCGTTCGCGTTTCTGCAGCAGGTCTCGTCGTGTGAAGCCGCTGGAGTGCTGGTGCGGCTACCGGACTGGTGGCGGACGGTGGGGCGACGGGTGAGCGTCTCGGCGACGGTCGGCCAGCGCAACCCCGGGGCGATTGGATTCGCCGCCCTGATCGACTTCAAGGCCGGGCTGGCGCTCGACGGTGAACGGCTCACCGCCAAGGAGCGCAAGTCGTTGCTGCGAGGGGCGGCGGGCCTTCGGTTCGTGCGTGGTCGATGGGTGGCGGTCGATCCCGACCGATTGCGGCAGGCACTCGATCAGTTCGCTGCCATCGAAGCCGATGCGCGTGCGGGCACGCTGTCGTTCGCCGAGGGCATGCGAATGCTGGCGGGCGTTGGCGCCAGCGATGGTGTGGCGCCAGGTGATCCCGAGGATGCGGCGCCGTGGAGCGAGGTGACCGCGGGTCGGTGGCTGACCGAGGTCGTCGAGGCGCTGAGCAAGGCCGACGGCAGCGCCGATCCGGGCTCCGCACTCCGGGCCGAGCTGCGCCCGTATCAGCGCCAGGGTGTCGCGTGGGCGCGACTTTTGTGCCAGCTGGGCCTGGGCGGCTGTCTCGCCGACGACATGGGGCTGGGCAAGACAATCCAGGTGTTGGCGCTGATGCTCGTGTTGGATCGTGAGCGCAAGGGGGAGCGTGCTCCGCATCTGGTCGTGGTGCCCGCGTCGTTGCTGGGCAATTGGATGGCCGAGGCCGCGCGCTTTGCCCCCAGTCTGCGGATGCTGGTGGCCCATCGATCGCAGGCCGGATCGAAGACCGTCGCATCGCTGGTCGACGAGGTGGGGGACGCGGATGTCGTGCTGACGACCTACGGCACGCTCACCCGGACGCCGTGGCTGCAGCGCACGCACTGGGGTTTGATCGCGCTCGACGAGGGGCAGGCGATCAAGAACCCGGGCACGGCCCAGACACGCACCGCCAAGGCGCTCGTCGGACAGGCCCGGCTGGTGCTCACCGGGACCCCGATCGAGAACCGTATCGAGGATCTGTGGTCGCTGTTGGACTTCGCGTGCCCGGGGCTGCTCGGCACGCGGGGAGCGTTTCGTACCGCGGTGCGCACCCTCGACCAGCGCGGCCAGGGGTATGGCCCGATTCGACGCCTCGTTGCTCCCTACATCTTGCGGCGGCTCAAGACCGACCCCGAGATCGTCCCGGACCTGCCCGACAAGACGGAGGTCGTCGCCTACTGCGGGCTGAGCAAGAAGCAGGCGGCGCTGTACCAAGACGCCGTCGGTTCGCTACGCGAGGAGGTCGTCGGGACCGACGGGATCGGCAGACGTGGGCTCATCCTGGCGTACCTTCAGCGGTTCAAGCAGATCTGCAACCACCCATCGCAGTGGCTCGGTGACCGGGGGTGGTCGCCACCCGACAGCGGCAAGTTCCATCGGCTGGCCGAGCTGTGCGAGCCGATGGCCGCGTGCCAGGAGCGGGTGCTCGTGTTCACCCAGTTTCGCGAGCTCACCCGCCCTCTTCAGGATTTTCTCGGCACGGTCTTCGGGCGGCCGGGGCTTCGGCTCGACGGTCGCACGCCCGTGCGGCGCCGAGCCGCGCTGGTCGAACAGTTCCAGGACGAGGCCGGCCCGCCTTTCTTCGTCATCTCGCTCAAGGCCGGGGGCACCGGGCTCAATCTCACCGCCGCTTCGCACGTGGTGCACTTCGATCGCTGGTGGAACCCGGCCGTGGAAAACCAGGCGACCGACCGTGCCTACCGGATCGGTCAGCGCCGGAATGTGTTGGTTCACAAATTCGTGTGCCGCGGCACGCTGGAGGAGCGGATCGACGAGATGCTCACCACCAAGCAAGCGGTGGCCGACGAGATTCTCTCGGTCGACGGCGCGGCTTCGCTCACCGAGATGGGGACCGAAGAGCTGATGGCCACCGTTCGTCTCGATCTCAGGAGCGCGGCCCAAGGTGCCTGAGCGCTGGTCCTACGACTGGGGTCGGCGCTCCAGTCCGCGCCCGGAGCTCGACGAGCTTCAGCAACGCTTGGGACGTGACCCGGAGCCTGTCTCGGGGGAAGGACGGACCTTCGTCGCCACCTTCTGGGGCAAGGCGTGGTGCGCCAACCTCGAGCGGTACCGCGACTACGCCAATCGGCTGCCGCGCGGGCGCACCTATCTGCGCAAGGGTTTGGTGCTCGATCTCGCGATCGACCGGGGGCAGGTGACCGCGTTGGTGATGGGCTCGGAGCTCTACGAAGTACGGGTGAAGATTGGAGCGGTGGCAGCCAAGCGGTGGGGGGCCCTGCGCAAAGCCTGTGCCGGCGGGTTGTCCTCCGTCGTGGAGCTCCTC
Organism: Deltaproteobacteria bacterium; assembly: GCA_022601155.1. Taxonomy (GTDB): domain Bacteria; phylum Myxococcota_A; class Polyangia; order Nannocystales; family Nannocystaceae; genus Paraliomyxa. The sequence continues at coordinate 3,167 of JAHZJA010000069.1, forward strand.
GGTGGTCGGATCAGCGACGACGTGATGGAGGCGGTCACGGCGGCAGGGACGGGCCTGTTTCCGGAGCCGCAGGACATCGAGCTCGATTGCAGCTGCCCCGATTGGGCGACGATGTGCAAGCACGTCGCGGCAGCGCTGTATGGCGTGGGGGTTCGTCTCGACCAGCAGCCGGACCTGCTGTTCGTCCTGCGGGGGGTCGATCCCGAGCAACTGGTGGGGTCGACGAACGAACTGGTGAGGGAGGTTGCGTTCGAACGTCAGCTCTCCGGAGACCTCTCGGACATCTTCGGAGTCCATATCAGCGACGCGCAACCGAGTGAAGGCGGGGGCTCGGTGAAGAACGGGGCGGGCAAGAAGGGGGCTGTGAGCAAGAAGAAGGCCGCGAGCAAGAAGAAGGCAGTGGGTGCGAAGAAGGCCGCGAGCAAGAAGAAGGCAGTGGGTGCGAGCAAGCAGAAGTCCGTGGGCACGAAGAAGGCCGCGAGCAAGCAGAAGGTTGTGGGCACGAAGAAAGCCGCGAGCAAGCAGAAGGCTGTGGGGGCGAAGAAGGCCGCGAGCAAGCAGAAGGTTGTGGGGGCGAAGAAGGCCGTGAGCAAGAAGACGGTCGCAGGCAAAAAGAAGGCTGCGAGCAACCAGAAGGCTGTGGGCACGAAGAAGGCCGCGAGCAAGCAGAAGGCTGTGGGGGCGAAGAAGGCCGTGAGCGCGAAGACGGTCGCAGGCAAGAAGAAGGCCGTGAGCGCGAAGAC
>JAHZJA010000762.1 GCA_022601155.1 Deltaproteobacteria bacterium
GCGGAGCCGGACTGGCGATCGTGCGGCGCACGGCACCCGACCATGCGCGACTGCCGACGATGGTGGTCGCGGCCCTGGTCACCGTCGTGGTCGCCGCGGCGTTGGTGCTGTCGCGTAAGACGGCCGGAGGCGCCGCGTTGATGCCCGGTGTGGTGGGCATGACTCTCGTGTTCGGCAGCGGCTTGGCTCGGATCCCCGCCGATGGCCGGTGGAGCGTCAATAGCGGCGTCATCCACCTGCTGTGGACGGCCATGGCCGGCCTGCTGCTGTGGGCCGCAGTGGATCCCCTTCCCCCACACTCGTTCGTGACCCTGTGCACATGGCTCGGTGCGGCTGTCGTGGCCGCTGCGGGGGTTGCCCCGTGGCTGCGATCCTCGTCACCCGAGACTTCGAGGGACGACGCCGCTTGAGCACGACCGCCGTCGGCGTTTATGATGCCGCCGCTCGCGCGCCGGGCGGATCGCGCACGTACCCTTTGCTCCCGCCACCGGACCCACCACCAAGGCCCTCGACGCGATGATCGCATCCTCTTCCCACCGCGCGCTCAGCCTGCTCGTTGCCGCCACGTTTTGTGCGGCTCCGTTGCCCGCCCTCGCGGCCGCGACCCCGTCGCCGGCGTTGACCGTCGTTCCGATGGTCGCGGTTGCGGCCGCTCCCAAGAAGACCGACGCACCCACGACCGATGGCAAGACCATCGCGTTGTTGCGCCTGGACGGCGCCGATGCGGCGACCGAGCTGCGGGCGTCGTTGCAGCCAACCCTCGAGGCCGCGGGCTACACCGTCAAAGGCGTTGCGCTGCAGCTGGGCGAGGCCACGAAGAAGGTCAAGTGCAAGGGCGAGCCCGACGGCGACGAGTGCCTGGCCGCCGTCGGCAAGTGGCTCAACGCCAACCCGCGTACCGCGGCCGACTTCGTGCTGTTCGGCTCGATGACCGAGCCGCCCGACAACCAGGTCAACCTGGTCGTCTACGACATCGCCAAGGCGACCACGGTCAAGCGGTTCGACACCACGTATCGCTCGGGTGACCTCATCATTCCGATCGTGTTGCCGCAGACGCTGGTGACCTCGCTCGATGAGCACCGCACTCCTCCGCCGCCCGCGACCGAGGAGGAGAAGGCGATCATCGCTCAGCTGGACGAGCCCGAGAAAACGCCCGAGGAGATCGCCGCAGAGAAGGCCGCGATCCTCAAGGCACAAGAGGACGCGGCCCAAGAGCAGCAAGACCAGGTCATCAACACCGATGACATCGAGGCCGACCTCAAGAAGGACTTCGAGGCGTATTGCCGCAACGAGCCCCGTCGCAAGCGCGAGTCCAAGGAAGACCCCAAGGATCTGCGACCCGCCTGCAAGCGGGGTCCGTTTTGGGGGTATTGGCAGCCGCGAGCGTGGGTCGCACTCACGCTGACCGCGGGCGCTGGCCTGGGCACCATTGCGCTGTACTCCGCGGCTCTGGCCGGCCGGGGGCCCTACGGTGATGCCGTGGATGCCCTGGACGCCTACAACAATGGAGCGGGAGGCGATCCGCGCCGTGACCCCAATGCGACCAACGTCGGCGGCCAGTCCTACGACGCCCTCGCGACCGAGGTCAGCCGGACAGGCTCTGTGGTCCGCCGCCGGGCCATTGTCGGCGACGTGCTGCTGGGCACGACGGTGTTGCTGAGCGGCGTCCTGGCCATCATCGTCTACCAGGACCGCACCGACGCGAAGCGCTTCATCAAGGAAGAGAAGTCGCTGCGGGCGATCTCCAACATCCAGGTGGCGCCCATCGTGAGCCGCGACACCCAGGGTGTTGGCCTGGGCTTCCGGTTCTGAGCTGCCCGGCGGCAACTTTCGCCGCCGGGATGAACAACGCAGGGTGGACGCGGTGCGCGCGGGGGGATACAACCTCCGACGCGATGCCCCGCATCTTCGTCGCCCAGACCCTCGTCGATCGCTGGTTGAGCGAGAGCCAGGTCCAGCTCGACGGTGAGCTCCTGCGTGTTCCTTCCGGAGGGGCCAGCACCGCGCTGTTCATCAGCCCGGCGGTCTTCTTCGAGCAGGTCGACGGCGGCGACCAGGATCCGTATCAGGTCGTGGGCTGCGTCAAGAGCTCCCAGGAGCTGGCGCAGATGGGGGCCGAGCACTACGACACGTCGGTCATTCTCGGCGAGCAGGCGTACACCGTCCGCCCGGGCTTCATGGCCGTGCCGGTCGGCGCTGACGGCACCGAGACGCTGATGGACGGCAGCGCGTGGGGCCTGCTGGTCGGCACTCTGCAGCAGATGTCGGCCTGATCGAGGCCTGCTCGCGCACGGCCTGCGGTGCCGGGTGCTCTCGGCCGTGGGATCGGGCACACTTGGATCTCGCCGCGAGATGCTGATCCTGTTCATTTTCGCCGCGCTGGCGTACGGCGCAGCAACGTTCGCCTACGGCAGTCGGACCGTCGATGCGGAGGACTCGGGCGACACGGGGCCCGCTCGCTACGCACGCCTGCTGCTGGCAGTCGCCTCGGCGCTGCACTTCTTCGCCATCGGTGCGCAGTGCGTCGAGGGTGATCACCCGCTCAAGAACATCTACCTCGCGACGAGCTTCGGCACGCTGATTGCGGTCGGGGGATACCTGGCGCTGGCGCGACGGGGTAAGGGCCTCGACGCGTTGGGCCCCGTGCTCGCGCCCGTGGGCCTCATCGGCCTGGCGCTTGGCGTCGTGTTCAGCGACGTCACCGGTGCCGCAGGCGGGGTTCCTGGGGGCAAGGATGTCGGCAGCGCCCACGTGGGCTTCGCCGCCGCGGGACTGGCTGGCTTCACGCTGGCGGCCGGCGTCGCGGGCCTGTACCTCGGGATGGAGCGACGGCTGCGACGCAAGCTGTTCCGCCCGGGGCGCGGAGGGCTGTCGCTCCAGGGTCTGGACCGGCTGCACCATCGGCTGGTCTTGCTGGTCACGCCCGTGTTCACGCTCGCCATCGTCACCGGGGTGCTGTGGACAGTGGAGGCGGGGGGGCTCGAGCAGCTGCGCGGTCGCATCTTCGAGGTGGCCGCGGCGGGCATCGCCTGGGCGGCGTCGGTCATCCTGTTGGTCTCACGGGCGGTGTGGGGGACGCGGGGCCGTCGGTCGGCCTGGCTCACCTTGATCGCCTTCGTCGCTACGGTCTTGATCGTGGTCTCCTACGGGGTTCGCTCGTGAGCGCCGAGCTGTTCGCCGTAGGGGTCAACCACAAGAACGCGCCGGTTCAGCTGCGCGAGCGGCTGGCCGTGTCCGAAGATCAACACGGCGCGCTGCTCCGAGCGCTCCGCGAGCACGCCGGGCTGCACGAGGCGATGATCGTGTCCACGTGCAACCGCGTCGAGATCTACGGGGTCGCTCCGGCCGCGGAGGTCGGCGAGGTCGTCATCGACGTGTTCGCCTCGCTGTGCACCCTCGACGCGGCCGAGCTGCGCGAACACTCGTTCCACCGCTCTACCGCCGATGCCGTGCGGCACATCTTTCGGGTGGCCTCGAGCCTCGAGAGCCTGGTGGTGGGCGAGCCGCAGATCCTGGGACAGGTGAAGAGTTCCTTCGGGCGTGCCCGCGAGAGCGGGGCGGTCGGCCCCGTGCTCGACCGCTGCCTGAGCCTGGCCTTCAAGTGCGCCAAGCGAGTCCGGACCGAGACCGAGATCGCACGGGGCGGGGCCTCGGTGCCCTCGGTGGCGGTCGACTTGGCCCGCAGCATCTTCGGAGAGCTTGCCGGATGCGCGGTGTTGGTCATCGGGGCAGGGGAGATGGCCGAGCAGGCGGCGCTGCACATGCAGGCGGCGGGCGCAGCCGAGATCGTCGTGCTCAATCGCTCGGCTCCGCGGGGAGAGGCACTCGCGGCCAAGGTGGACGGTCGCTACGAGCCGTGGGACCGGCTCGTCCAGCAGCTGTCCCGGGCCGACATCGCGGTTGCGAGCACCGCGGCACCGCAGGCCATCATCGACCGCAAATTGCTCAAGCCCGTGATGAAGTCGCGGCGGCATCGACCGCTGTTTCTGGTGGACATCGCAGTCCCACGCGACATCGATACCAACGTCACACGGCTCGAGGACGTGTTCCTCTACAACGTCGACGACCTCCAGGGCATCGTCAACGACAACCTGCGCAGTCGTCGTGGCGAGGCCGACAAGGCCGATGCGCTGGTCGACGAGGAGGTCGCCTCGTTCTCGTCGTGGCTTCGGTCCCGCGCGATCGGTCCGCTGATGGGCCAGCTGCAGACGCACGGGCGGGACGTGGCCGCGGCGGAAGTCGCCCGCCTGATGCCCAAGCTCGGTGAGCTGTCGTCGCAGCAGCAGCAGCAGGTCCAGCACCTCGCCCGCCAGGTGGTGCAGAAGCTGCTCCACAAGCCCATGGTCAACCTCCGCAAGGCGTCGTCCGAGGGCATCTCGGGCTTCGATGGGGCCACGCTGGCCGAGGCGCTGCAGGTGCTGTTCGAGCTGGGCGGCGAAGCTCCAGCCGCCGCGGTCGCCGACGAGGCCGAGACCCCCGGCACCACCGAGCGCCGCACCGCCTAGGGCGCGAGGCGGGAAGCAACCGTGGTGACTCCACCACCGTCTCCCACCGTCGGTCCGTGGCTCCACCCCACCGTGCCGCTGCCGCCCGGCCCCCGTCCATTGGAGCCGTCGCAGGCGCCCTCGGGCTGTGTGGCTGACTGCGGCCGGATGCCTGTCAGGCCGAGGATGACGAGCTTCGAGCCTGCGCTGCACTGCCCGTTGCATCGAACCTCGTGACCGACCCCGACCCCACCGCACTGCGCTGCACCAGCTGTGCCGCGGCCTTGCCCATCCCCCAGGTCGCGTCGGTTCGGTGCCACAACTGTGGCGAGGTGACCCGGATCGACGGTGCGCTGCTGGAAGCGATCCATGCCCACGGCGGCAGGGTCCAGGGGTATCGCCGTCAGTCCCACCAGGCCACGGAACACGCGGTGATGGCTCGCATGACTCGCCAGTACGGCGGCGGGTGGAGCGTGGCGTTCGTGGTCTCGTGGCTCGCGGCCGGGGTGATGCTGATGATCCGCAGCCCCATCGCCTACGTGGCCGCGGCGGTGATCTTCTTGGCCCCATTTTTCGCGGTTGCGTGGTACGGCAAGCGAACCGAGCGCAGGCTTCGGGAGCAGGCCGTCGCCGAGCGCGAGGTCGAGGCCCTCGTCCATGTCGCGTGTCCCACGTGCGGAGGGCAAAACGAGCTGCGGCCGGATGCCGCGGTGAGGCCCTGCGGTTTTTGTGCTGGAGCGCTGGTCGCCGACGAGGCCGCGCGCGCCGAGCTTATCGCGGTGGCTCGCAGCAGCGCCGAGCAGGAGCGCTGGCGGGCGATGCATCAGGGCTGGCAGACCGCCGCCCACACCCGCCGGGATCCGCGGACCGACCTCGTGCCGTACTTCGTGATCGGGGGACTCGGATCGTTGTGGGTGGTCGGGACTCTGGTCGCCTCGGTGCGCGTCGCCTTCGGCTTCGAGCCGGAGTCGGGACTCGCAGGGTTGGTCGCCATGCAGGTCGTCTCGATCGCGATCGTGGTGGGGGTGGGGACCCCGCTGTGGATTCGGCGGGCGCGGGCCCGCGCGTGGAGCCGTGCTCTGCAGTCACTCGCCCGGCGCACTGGGGGCACCGTCGACCGCACACCAGGAGCGCTGGTCCGCTGGATCATCGCCCACTGGAGGGCCGACTTCTCCAGCACGAGCCTGGGTTCGGGGCGCGAGTACGGGGTGGTCGCCTCGTCCGTGGTTCCGCTGTGGGCGCTGTCGGCCGCCCCACTGGCACTTCGGCCGGGGCCCGTGCGGCGACACCTGCGATTGGTGGTGCCCGGCGATGCCGACGGGGCCCTCGTGCAGCGATTGGCGCGCGGGGTGCAAGCGCTGGGGTTCGAGCTTCATCGTGGCCCGGGTGGATTGATCGCCGAGCTGACCGGGGCGGGCGTCGAGGACTGGTACCGACAGCCGCATCGACTGGAGACGGTGGCGGATGCCATTGCGTCGGCGGTTGCCTCCCCCGGGCTCGACGATGTCGGTGAGGGTAGGTCGGCGAGCGCGTCAGCCTCGGCCAACGGCGACCACGGGCCTCGACGGCGGGGCGGCGGCTGAATGCCCAAGAAAGTCCGGCCAACGTCGTGGTCGGGGGGCCCTACCGAAGGCGAGGGGACCCGCACTTGTAGCGTTCGCGGGAGCTCCCCGTTGCCCCATGGGCCTGGTCGCGTCGGCGGCCTCGCTCGTCGTACGTCGTGATCCGCCTCCAATGGATCGAAGCCCGGATGTCGGTGGGCGTTCGGTCGACGGAACAGGTCGTAGTGCCGGCCGAGCACGACGTCAGTCAACCCGATGAAGGAACTGAGGATGAACATGTGGAGTAGAACAGTGGCTGCGCTGGCCATCTCGATGATCGCAACATCTGCTTCGGCCGAGGGCGGTGTGGTGTTCGACGATATTGGCACCGACCTCACCTATCGGCGGGCCCACGCCGCGAATTTCCCGGAGCTCACGGCCCTGCTGCAAGGGTCGTTGGTGGGAGATGGGCTGGAGTTCGCCACGATCCCCGAGAGCCTGCCGGGGCGGGTGCGCGGCATTCCGGGTCTTGCCGTGTTCGACTACGACGGCGACGGTGACCTCGACATCTATGTCACCCAGGGCCCCGGGCGCGCGGCCAGCCTGTACTCCAACCAGCTCGAGGAGACGGGGATGGTCTCGTTTCAAGACGTCGCGGCCGCAGCGGGGGTGACCGCCGACGACATGGATGCGTGGGGGGTCTGCTACGGAGACCTCGACAACGATGGGGACGAGGACCTCATCGTCACCGGAAACGGCGAGCCGAACCGGCTGTACGTCAACAACGGAGCGGGTGCGTTCGACCTCGCGCTCGACAGTGGCCTGGAGGGCGGCAGCACCAACAGCACCGGGTGTGGCGTGGGTGATATCGACGGTGACGGCCTGTTGGACGTCAGCGTGGTCAATAACTGGGATCAGCAGGACTTTGCGCCGTGCTTTCGCGCCAGCCTCGTCGATGAAGTTCAGCACAACCAGCTGTTTCGCAACACGGGGAACAACACGTTCGCCGACATCAGCACGACTTCGGGGATCCAGACGTTGGTCGGCAACAAGGACGCCATGGGCAACCCGCTCGACATCGCGGGGATCACCTGGGGCCATGCGATGGCCGATGTCGACCTCGATGGCGACATCGACATCCTCTACGCGGACGACCAGTGCGAGATCCTGCCGGTCGAGCACGGAGGTCCGCTGGACCGAGGCTACGTCCACGTGATGCTCAACGACGGCTCCGGGAGCTTTGAGGACCACCCGGTGGCGGAGATCCCCGAGTCCTCCACCACCTGGATGAGTATCGCCTTTGGCGACTACGACTGCGACGGCAACATGGACATGTTTCTGTCCAGCTTCGGCGACTACGCGTTCAACAACATCGGGGTCCCCAACGACGTCGGCGATCACTCCTCGCGTTGGGTGCTGGGTCGCGGCGACGGAACCTTCGAGGACGTCGGCCTCGGCCCCGAGCTGGTGGGTACGCCATTCGGGTGGGGGAACGCCGCGCTCGACTACGACAACGACGGTGACCAGGACGTGGTCTTCATCGGTGGCCTCGACCAATTGCTCGTCAACCAATCGGACAACCCGGGGGCGCTGCTGTCCAACCAGGGGTGCACCGCGAGCTTCAGTGCACGAAACTCCGCGATTCCAACCGACTACACCCGGCACAACGTCCAAGGGCTGGCCGCAGGCGACTTCGATGGCGATGGGTTCACCGACTTCGCCACGGCATCCAACCTCCGGCTCCCCGACGACCTCCCGATGCAGACCGGTCAACCCGTGGGCGGCCCCTTCGACGCGACGGCGGCCTTCTTCGCTGCGTTCGCGCCCACCGATGCCACCCTGGCGTTTTGGCGTTGGCTGGGGGTCGAGTACGGCGAGGGAGAGCTGACCATCGAGATGAACAGCGGCGACAATGGCAACCACTGGGTCTCGATGACCCCGGTGGGAACCGTGGGGCTCACCCCGGGTTCGATCACCAATCGCGATGGTATCGGCGCAGTGGCTCTGGTCACGCCCGAGGGAGGCCACACCGTGATGCGTCCGGTTCACGTCGGCAACTACACCTCGGCCCACGCGCGCGAGGGCAACTTTGGCCTGGGTGCCGCACCGTTCGCCTCGATCGAGATGCGCTGGCAAGGAGGGGTACGCAACAAGCTCTTTGGCGTCGGACACGGGGAGGCGGTCACCTTCCCCGAGATCCCCTGCAGCTTCGATGGCAGCTACGGCCCGGGTGAGTACGCCCAGTGCCTTCAGTCCGCCCTCCACGACATCCATCAGGCAGGCCTCATCAGTCACTTCGGCAAGCTCCGATTCTTCGTCAGTGGAATGTTCGCCCGCCTCGAGTATCTGTTCGGCTAGACTCGACTCTGGCGGTTTTCCATGGGCCACAACGCCGTCAGCGGCAGCTGCCTGGCGAGGCTGCGCTTCGAAGGCGCATCGGGTCATGCGTCGAGGAGCGAAAACACTGCCAGAGCGGTCGGGGACGGTGTTATGGCGCGTGGAAAACCGCCAGAGTCGAGGCTAGAGGCCGCATCGGGCCTGGGCCTGGGCCTCGGCTCCCAGGCCCGGCCCCTGTCGGGGGCAACGTCGTGCCCGTCGGCGCGGGACGTGGCGGGCCGCCGTCTGCCAACGAGTGTGGTGGTGCAGCCCGGACCGTGGATTCGGCGACGGCGGATCGAGCCCGCCGCAGGCGAACGCCCGCCGCTTCCTCCCGGGGAGAAAGCACTCGGGCACAGCGTGGCCGGGCATCGCGCTGTGAGGCTGTGCGTTTTGCGCAGGCTCCATTTTTCGCCTCAGAGCGTACTTAGAAACAATTTGACCAATCGGATTAATATGGTCAACTGGTCAACGGATGGTTCGAATGAGCCCCGACGCCAGGGAGACCCGACTGCTGGATGCGGCGACCAAGCTGTTCGTACGCCACGGCTTCGACAAGACGACCATTGCCGAGATCGCGCGAGAGGCTGGGGTCGGCAAGGGCTCGGTCTACCTGCACTTCGACAGCAAGGAAGACCTGCTGGAGTCGCTGATGCTCCGCGACCTGTACGCGCTGTCGGAGGGTTGGTTCTCGGCGGTGATGGCCGATCCGCGGGGCGGCACGCTGGGCGGCATGTACAAGGCGATGCTCGAGGGCCTGCAGCGCAGCCCGTTCATGGCCGCCTTGATGGGTCGAGACGCGTTGCTGCTGGGTGACTACGTCCGGCGCCCCGACAACGTCTTCAAGCTCGCGGGACGCGGTCAGATGACGCGGCACGAGGTGATCGCGTTGATGCAGCAGGCGGGGGCGGTCCGCGACGACATCGACGCCAAGGTCATCGCGCACATCATGAACATGCTGTCGTACGGGATGGTCGGGCTCGACGAGATCGTCCCCGCCGAGGAGATACCCCCGCTCGAAGACACCCTCGCGGGTATCGCCGAGGTCATGGACCGCGCCCTCACCCCGCCCACCGAGCAGGCGAGCGCAGCGGGGAAGGCCGTGCTCGAGCAGGTGTTCTCCGGCGCCCGGATGAAGTTTCGAACGTTGATGGATGAACGCCGCGCCAAGCGGGAGAGCAACCAATGATCATCGTCGAAGACCTGTCGTACACCTACCCGGGCGCCGACGCGCCGACGCTCGCTGGCCTCGATTTCGAGGTCGCCGACGGCGAGATCCTGGGCTTTTTGGGGCCGTCGGGCGCCGGCAAGTCCACCACCCAGAAGCTGCTCATCGGTCTCATCGAGGGCTACCGAGGCCGGGCCGAGGTGATGGGCAAGGAGGTCAGGGCCTGGGGTCCAGACTACTACGAGCAGGTGGGGGTGAGCTTCGAGCTCCCCAACCACCATCAACGGCTGACCGCGCGGGAGAACCTCGAGCACTTCGGTGCGCTGTACCGGGGACCGATTTGCGACCCGATGGAGGTGCTGCGGTGGGTCGACCTCGACGACGACGCCGACAAGCGGGTGTCCGATTTCAGCAAGGGCATGAAGATCCGGCTCAACGTGGCGCGAAGCCTGCTGCACCGACCCAAGATGCTGTTCCTCGACGAGCCGACCAGCGGTCTCGACCCGGTCAATGCCAAGCGCATCAAGTCGCTGGTCCGGAGGATTCGAGGCGAGGGCACCACCGTGTTCGTCACCACCCACAACATGGCGGTCGCCGACCAGCTGTGCGACCGGGTGGCCTTCATCAGCGGCGGCAAGATCGCGGCCATCGACGCCCCGGCGGCCCTCAAGAAGCGATACGGGACCCGGCGGGTGGTGGTGGAGTATGTGCCGTCGGGCGGCGGCGCGCTGGCGCAGGCCGAGTTTCCCCTCGACGCGCTGGGCGACGACCGCGAGTTTGCGGCGCTGCTGGGCAGCGGTCAGCGCCTCGAGACCCTGCACACCCAGGAGACCACGCTGGAGAACGTCTTCATCGAGGTCACGGGCGAGGCGTTGCACGCATGAGCCGCTTGCTCGCCGCGGTGCGGACCGAC
>JAHZJA010000763.1 GCA_022601155.1 Deltaproteobacteria bacterium
CCAAGTCCTCGGCCTCCGCCGGATTACGCGTGAGACGAAGGGCTGCCCCGTAGATGGAATCCAACTGGGGAAGGGCGACTTGTTCAAACTCCTGCCGTGCGGCTGCGTTCATCGTGTTCGTGCCCGGCTACCGAGAGGCGAGCGGCATTATTCCGCGCGCAGGGTCGGGTCGGCCACGACAATTGAAAAACTCATTGATTCTAGTCGCTTGCGCAAAGGCCGGCCCCGGGGACCAACCGCGATGAGCGCGCACGTCGCCGGGGCTATCCTCCGGCCAATGGCCGCCTATCAAAGCCCTCTGGCCACCCGCTACGCGACCGCCGCCATGGTCGACAACTTCGGCGACGTCCGCCGGGTGCTCCTGTGGCGCGACCTGTGGATCGCGTTGGCGCGTGGGGAGCAGAAACTCGGGGTTCCCATCACCGACGCGCAGATCGACGCGTTGGTCGAGCACCGCGAGGAGGTCGACCTCGATCGCGTAGCGCAGCTGGAGGCCGAGCTGCGCCACGACGTGATGGCGCATGTGCGGCACTACGGCGAGTGCGTGGGGCCGGCGGCAGAGAAGATCATCCACCTGGGCGCGACCAGCTGCTACGTCGCGGACAATGCCGAGCTGGTGATGATGCGCGATGGCTTGGAGTTGTTGATGGACCGGATGTTCACGGTCATCGAGCAGCTCGCAGGGTTCGCCAACGAGCATCGCGACCTGCCCACGCTGGCCTATACCCATTTTCAGCCCGCGCAGCTGACCACGGTGGGCAAGCGAGCCTGCTTGTGGACACAGGACCTGGTCTTCGACCTGCAAACGGTCGACGGGTTGCTGCAGCGACTTCCGTTTCGCGGGGTCAAGGGCACCACGGGTACCCAGGCGTCGTTCTTGGCGCTGCTGGACGGCGACCACGACAAGGTCCGGTCGCTCGACCAGCAGGTGTGCAAGGCGTTCGGATTCTCGGAGTCGGTGGCCGTGAGCGGGCAGACCTACCCGCGCAAGTTCGACACCTGGGTGGTCTCGGCGCTGTCGGACATCTGTGGCTCGGCCGCCAAGCTGGCCTCCGACATTCGACTGCTGGCCCATGAGCGGGAGGTCGAGGAGCCCTTCGGTCGCAAGCAGATCGGCTCGTCGGCGATGGCCTACAAGCGCAATCCCATGCGCTCGGAACGGATCTGCAGCCTGGCGCGGTTCGTGGGATCACTGACCAGCAGCCCCCGAGAGACGCACGCCAACCAGTGGCTCGAGCGCACGCTGGACGACAGCGCAAATCGGAGGCTGGTGCTGACCGAAGCGTTCCTCGCGACCGACGCCGTGCTCAACCTGTTGGCCGACATCACCGCTGCCTTGGTGGTGCACCCAGCGGTGGTCCGCGCCAACCTCGAGCAAGAGCTGCCGTTCATGGCGACCGAGAACGTGATCATGGCGGGGGTGCGTGGGGGCTGCAGTCGGCAGGACCTGCACGAGCGCATCCGTGTCCACAGCCACGAGGCGGTGCGACGCATGAAGGAGGAAGGCGCCTCCAATGATCTACTCGGTCGGCTGCGCAACGACGAGGTTCTCGGGCCGTTCGTGGACGACACCGTGCTCGACCCCGTCGCCTACGTCGGCCGGGCGCCCCAGCAGGTGCAGGAGTTTCTCGCGGAGGTCGTGCATCCGTTGCTCGAGCAGCACCAGGCGCGACGCGGTCGGTTCACCTCGCGTGTGAAGGTCTGATCGGGAGCGAGTTCGCCCCCCCCCGCTTGGGGGGCGACCTCGCTCATCGTCAGACAGTTGGTAACGAGTTGGGTCCGGGTGGAACCACACCCCCCGTGAACCATGAACATAGTCCTTCCGCGGTTGTTTCTTCTCGCTCGTCTCGGGCTGTCGCTCGCGCGCTGCTCCGCCCTCGTGCGTGGCTCGGGACCGCTGGGCTCGCCCTCGTGCTCGGTCTGTCGGTGAATGCAGCGGCCTCCTCGGACACGCCGGTGCCCACGAGTACGACTCGTACCCCGGCTGCGGCTCCGGGAGGCGCAGACCTTCAGCTTCAAGTCGAGCAGGTGATCGATTCCGAGGCGGCGCTCTCTTCCAGCCTCGACCTGACCTACAACCCGCCTCGAGAAGATGCGCTGCAGTGTGGCACGGTTGCGTGCAAGCACGGTTGCCACCACTCCGACTTCTGCTCGGCGGGCAGCACGATTTGCTACGTGGCGAAGGACATCAACAACCAGGCGCTGTGGGGCGGCTGCATGTCTTGCGGGGGGACGCACCCCGACGGTGTCGATCAGATCAACTGCGACGGTACCTAGGCTAGACCGCAGCCTGGGCCATGTCCCCTGCGGCTTGGGGACCGAAGCTCCGACCCTATCGAGGGGCTCGGAATAGCGGAGGCAGACTCGCGCGTAGCTGACACTTGGCGCGAGCGATGACAGATGTAGCAGTGATCAAACCGTCATACGGCGGGAACGCCAGCGGGGGGTAGTCCGTACCAATTGCCGAGATGCGACGCCGCGCCTGGATCACCGCTGCTACCTGTTCGTCGTTGGCCGTCGGCCTCGCTTCGCTCGCTGCGCGGGCGGATGTGCACGAGCCCCGATTGCGTACGGGGGTCACCATGGTCGGTGTCACCGGGCCCTCGGTGGGCTCGGTGCACGCCCCGAAGCAGGGTCCGCACATCGGTAGTCACGGTGGCACGATCATCGCCGACGCCCACGGTTTGTTGGTGGTCGAGCGCAACGCGGGGGCCGTCGTACGCAGCGATGCATCCGGCACGCCCCAGGCGGCACTCGTGCTCCACGAGGGCCTCGGCGAGCTCGTTCACGACGGCGGCGGGCAGGTGTTCGTTGCCGACCGCGCGGGAGACCGCGTCGTGCAGCTGTCGCCGGGCGACGCCAAGGGCAAGGGGCTCGCCGAGCGTGGCGCGGTGGAGATCACCGAGCCGCACGGTCTGGCGCTGACCCCCGACGGACGCACGCTGTTGGCGACGAGCGTGGCCGATCACGAGCTGGTCGCGGTCGACATCGAGACGATGGCGGTCCGCTGGCGTCGTCGGCTGGCGGCGGAGCCTCGTGGAGTGGCGGTCTCTCGTGACGGTAGCCGGGCCGCCGTCGGGTTCCTCTCGTCGGGCGCGGTCGCGGTCGTCGACCTGGCCAGCGATGGTCGGCGCGTGCGATGGCACAGCCTCGATCCTCGCGACCACATCGACATCGAGGAGGACGACGCCGAAGAGGGAATGGGTGCCGTGGCCGAGCTTCGCGAGGCTCGCAGCCGGTTCCAAGTGCCGACCGATGCGGGGCGTCGCCAGGCGCGGGCCGTATTCGCGGTGGGGTTCGTGGGTGGCGATTTGATGGTGGCTCCGCACCAGCTGGCCACGCCGCAGATGAAGCTCCGTCCCACCGAGGAGATGGAGGACAGCTACGGCGGCGGTGCCTTGTCGATCCCACCGCTGGTCCACCAGGTGGCCATCATCGCCGATCCGGGGGCCGCGGACGCGCGCACGGCCATCTCCGCGCTGCCCGTGCACCAGCCGCGCGCCCTGGCCTACGACCAAGCATCCGATGTGATGTTCGTCGGAGGCTATGGCGACGACCGGGTGCTGGCGGTCCACGAAATCTCTCAGCAGGCACCGTACGTACGCTGGCACGCGGTGCTGGCCGACGAGCCCGCCGCGTGTGGGATCGACGGCATGGTCCACCAGGGTGACCGGCTGCTGGTGCACTGCGAGCTGTCACGTCGGATCGTGCAGCTCGATCTCTCCATGCTCCACACCGTCGAGGGTGCTGTGGCCGTCGACGACGATGCATGGCAAGTCGGTCCCGAGCTGGCCAAGACGTTGCGATCGGAACTGGTCGAGAAGGGCGCGGAGCTGTTCCGTCGTGGTCGTGACCGACGGATGTCCGACAACGGAGTCCTCGCGTGCTCCAGCTGTCATCCCGAAGGCCGCGCGGACGGCCTCACGTGGCGCTTGGGCAAGTCGATCCTACAGACTCCGGTGCTGGCGGGACGTCTCCAGGGGACCGCGCCGTACAAGTGGGACGGCCAAGACGACGACATCGGCGACAGCCTGCACCACACCATCGGCAGGCTGGGCGGAGCCCCCGAACGCGTGCGGCGAAGCGAGTTCAGGGCCCTCGAGGCGTACGTGATGGGGATGACGCCACCCCGACCCCCTGCCGTCGCCGACGCACAATCTGTGGCGCGCGGCAAGGCACTGTTCCAGAGCAAGGAGCTGGGCTGCGACGCCTGTCATGTGGGCGAGAAGTTGGCCGATGGATCTCAGTACGTGATGGATGACCGTTCGTGGTCGACCGACACGCCCTCGCTGCTGGGCCTTGCCCACAGCGCGCCCTACTACCACGACGGCAGTGCGGGGGACCTCCGCACACTGCTGACCGATCGCGGCAATGTGCACGACATGGCACAGCTCGGCTCGCTCACCGACGACCAGGTCTCCGACCTCACCGCGTACTTGCTCACCTTCTAGTCGATGCCCACTCCGATGCGCACCTTCACGTCGATGACTCCCTTCCGTCACCTCCATCGTTCGCTCGGCGCCGTGCTGAGCCTGGGGCTGCTGGCCACCACGGCCTGTGCCACCGTCACCGCCGATCCCGTGGAGGACAGTGCGACCGCGACCCCGGCGTCGGTGCCGACCGTCGCCAGGCCGGCTCCGGTCCAAGAGCAAGGTCCGGTCCCGGCGATCATCGCGTTGTCCCGCAGCCTCCACGAGGCCGACATGACGGAGGTGGTGCTCGATGGCCAAGCTCGTAGCGCTTTGACCCTCGACATGCTGGGCGGGGTACGGCTGTGGCCCGACCTGCAGGCTTCGCAACCCGCCGCGCCGCTGGCGTTGCCCGTCCAGGAGCCCGTATGGATGTCGCTGGCGCAGTCGGCCGACGGTGGGTTCGTGGTGGGTTTCATCGACACGGCGGGCGGGGCTCGGGTCGCGAGGGTTCAATTCGATGGCGATTCC
>JAHZJA010000764.1 GCA_022601155.1 Deltaproteobacteria bacterium
CACCCGGCGACGCCGATGATCCTTGTGTGGCCGAGTATCTCGCCGTCGTGTGCGAGCAGGCGTTCGGGCGCCAGGTCCCCGATGACGACCCCGTCCTCGCGGGACTGCTGGCGATCGTCGCCGACGGCACCGAGCGGTTGGGCGAGGTGCGGCTGGGCCTGCAGTGGGCGATGACCAGCCTGATCCAGAGCCCGGAGCTGCTGTACTTCTATCCGGTCAGTGATGGAGACGGGGGCATGGATGCCTACTCCAAGGCTCGCAGCTTGTCGCTGATGTTCCGCGACTCGGTCCCCGATGCACAGCTGCTCGCACTCGCGCGTGATGGCTCGCTCGATGACCGCACGGTGTTCGAGGCCCAGATCGATCGCCTCATCGCCGAGATGCTCGACGACCCGCAGCGACGGGGCGCGGTGCTGCGGTTCTTCGACGAGTGGTGGAGCATGACGGTGGTGGAGTCGGTCGGAAAGAACGCCGCGCTGTTCCCCGAGTTCGACGAGGCGCTCAGCCGTGCGATGAAGCAGGAGGTCGACCAGTGGCTGCAAGACATCGTGTTCGAGCGCCGCTTGGGGCTCGACAGCGTGTTCGCGACCGACCGTCTGTATGCCAACGATCGCCTGGCCGAGCTGTACGGCATCCCGGGCGACTTCGGTGACGCATTGGTCCCGGTGGAGCTGACGGCCGACAGCCCGCGCAGTGGGTTGTTGTCGACGGCGGCCTATTTGTCGGTGATGGCCCATCCCGCGCAGACCTCACCTGCGGCCCGCGGCCGGTTCATCACCGAGCGGCTGCTGTGTGTCGAGATTCCGCCGCCACCGCCCAACGTCGACACGACCCTCCCGCCGCCGCTGGGCCCCGAGACCAAGCGCGAGCGCTTCGTTCGCCACACCACCGACCCCACCTGTGCGGGCTGTCACGCCCTGATGGACCCCACCGGGCTCGCCCTCGAAGAGTTCGATGCCATCGGTCGCTACCGACGCGAGGACACCGTGACCTTCGAAGGCGAGACGTTCCAGGTTCCGCTGGATACCTCCGGTCAGCTGCTGGGTCAGGACTTCTCCAACAGCAAACAGATGGCCGCCATCGTCGCAAAGAGCCCAGAGCTGACACGCTGTGTCACCCGTCAGCTGCTGCGCCACCAGCTGGGGCGCGAGCTGGAGCCTGGCGAGGAGCTTGCGATCGACGAGCTGGACGAAGGGTTCGTCGACAGCGGGCTGGACTTCATCGAGTTGATGCGGCAGGTCGCCCGACACCGCGTGTTCACGACCTTCACGGAGGCGGAGTAGATCATGGCTTTCAAATCTCGCACGCTGGGTCGCCGCACCATGCTCCGGGGCATGCTCGCAGGCAGCTCCTTTGCGGTGGGCCTGCCCGTACTCGAGGCCATGCTCGACACCCACGGCTTGGCGTACGCCGACGGCTCGCCGATCGAGCCCGTGTTCATGTCGTACTCGTGGGGCAGCGGCGTCGGCAACCTCCGGGATCTGTTCGATCACTGGACGCCGAGCGGCCAAGGCGAGGACTGGGAGCTCAGCCCCAACCTCGCGCCTCTGGCTCCGCACAAGGAGTACGTCACCGCGCTGTCGAACATGCGTGTGCTCGGCCCTGGTGGCCACCATGAGCTGCGCGCCACGGTGTTCTCCGGCCAGCACCTGCAAGACGACGCCTACAACGAAAACGGTGCGTACCAGGGCCTGGGCGCCGACCGTGCCAGCATCGACCAGTACATCGCCGACCGGCTGCAGGAGCAGGGGGACACCTCGCCCTTCCACTCCCTGGTGCTGTGCATGTCCGACGTGGGCCGCCACTACAACCCCATCGGCCGCGGGCACTCCTTTTCGTGGCGCAGTGGGTTCCAGCTGATGACCCCGGAGACGTCGCCGCAGGCCATCTACCAGCAGATGTTCGCGGGCTTCTCACCCGATCCCGATGGCGGAGGGCTGAGCCCAGAGGCCGAGGTGGAGCTCGGCGCCCTTGATGCGATCTTGCACAGCGCCAACACCCTGCGGGGTCGTCTTGGCGCCGCCGATCGTCAGCGGCTCGAGGCTCACCTCGAGGGCCTGTATCAGACCGAGGGAGCGCTGCAGGATCTGGCCGACATCAGCTGCGAGGTTCCCCCCGAGCCCGAGCTCGATGAGGTCTACGAGGCCGACAGCGCATCGGTCGAGCCGCTGGTCCTCAAGAACATCGCGTTCTCCAAGCTCATCGCCCAGGCGTTCTCGTGCGGGATGACCCGGTCCATCCAGTACATGTTCTGTGGCATGCAGGCCGACCCCGTGATCGCCGATGTGGGTGCCACCGACGGCATCCATCTGCTCACCCACAACGATCTGAGCAACACGCAAGCCTCCCAGCCCGAGATGATCGACGCGGTAACGACGTTCATCATCCAGCGGCTCGCCGACACGCTCGCCGAGATGCGGCAGGTGGAGATCGGGGACGGGAACTTGCTCGACCACGCCTGCATCATGGTCGCCTCGGAGATGATGGACGGTCGCATGCACAGCGCCGCCGACGGCACGCCCATGCTGCTGATCGGCAAGGCGGGCGGGCGCCTGCGGACCAACTATCACTACCGACCCTCCACCGACGGGCCCGACGCGCCGCGCAACATCTCCAAGGCATTGGTCACGGCCATGCAGGCGATGGGCATCGACGAGGACACCATCGACGGCGGCCTGGCGGAGGACCCCGACGGTCCCATCGACGAGCTGCTGGTCTGATCGCGCCCTCCGCCGCGTATCGTCACGGCGCAGCCCCCCACACCCATGCCCCACGGGCGACCCGCGAGACGCGACGCCCACGGTGGGTGGGCCTTCGAGCGACTCGTCGGATCGGTGATCGCAGTACTCTCGTCGGCGTGCCACGTCCACGCTCGTTCCACGCGCGCTACGGTCCGACCGCACTGGTCGCGGGCGCCTCCGAGGGGCTCGGGGCTGCCTTTGCCCACGGGCTCGCCCGACGCGGGCTCGATCTGATGATCGTCGCGCGACGGGCCGAGCCGCTGGAGCAGACCGCCCGCGCGCTGCGACAGGAGTACGGGGTTCGGGTGCACGCGGCCGCGATGGACCTGGCGCAGCCCGACACGCTGACGTCGATGCGGGTGATCGCGCGTGACTTCGACGTCGGCCTCGTCGTCTTCAACGCCGCGCTGGCTCCGGTGGGGCCGTTCATCGAAGAAGACCCCGAGACCTTGATGCGCGTCGTCGACATCAATGTACGAGGGCCGGTGGCGCTGGCCCGGACGTTCGCTCCCCCGATGATCGCCCGCGGTCACGGAGGTCTGGTGCTGATGTCCTCGCTGGCGGGGGGGCAGGGGACGCCGCGCGTCGCCACCTACGCGGCTTCGAAGGCGTTCAACACGGTGCTCGGCGAAGGGCTGTGGCACGAGCTGCGACAAGGCGGGGTCGATGTGCTCGCCAGCTGTGCCGGAGCCATCGCGACGCCGGGCTATGCGAGGGTGGGGGCCACCGCCCGCCCTGCTCCCGGCACGCTGGCGCCCTCGGTGGTGGCCGAGCGGACGCTCGACGCGCTGGGCCGAGGGCCGCGGGTCACACCGGGCTGGATCAACGCACTGGCGGCCTTCATCGTGGGCCGGCTGCTTCCCCGTCGACTGGCCATCGCGGTGATGGCAGCCTCGACCCGGGAGCTGACGTGATCGACCTGCACGGATTCTTCGCACCCTGGGCGATCTATGTGGTCGTCCTGGGCCTTCACATGGTCCTCCCCGCTCAGCGGGTGACCGGCTACGCGCTCGACTCGAGTACGGGGCAGCCGCTGCGGTATCGCCTCAACGGGCTGCCCACCATGCTCGCCACCGTGGCGGCCTGGTTTGCGGTGTGCCGGGCCGGGTGGGTGCCCTGGGATTTTCTGTTCGTGCACCGATGGTCGAGCCTGGTCGGGGCCTGCACGCTGGGGCTGCTGTTCACGCTCGCGATGGTGCTCCCGGCTCCGAGCACGGGCCGCTCGCTGGTGGTCGATATGTTCCTCGGTCGCCGTGACAACCCGCAGTGGTTTGGTGGTCGGGTCGACGCCAAGATGCTCCTGTACCTGGTGGGGGCCACGATGCTGGCCCTCAACCTGTTGTCCTTCGCCGGGCACCACTGGCTGCGCTACGGCGTGGAAGCCTCGGCGGGGGTGCTGCTCCACGTGGGGCTGTTTTCGTGGTTCCTGCTCGACTATCTGTTCTTCGAGCGGGTGCACCTGTACACGTACGATCTGTTCGCCGAGAAGGTTGGGTTCAAGCTCGGGTGGGGGTGCCTGACCTTCTATCCCTACTTCTACGCGGTGGGGCTGTGGACGACGGCCGCGCGTCCCGATCCTGGGGCACACCCTGCACTGCTGGCCTCGGGCGTCGCGGTGTTCTTCGGGGGCTGGATGCTGGCGCGTGGGGCCAACATGCAGAAGTTCTTCTTCAAGCTCGACCCCCGCCATCGGTTCTTGGGTATCGAGCCTCGGGTGGTGAGCGACGGTCGGCACCGGCTTCTATGCAGTGGGTTTTGGGGCGTCTCGCGGCACGTCAACTATCTCGGCGAGATCGCGATGGCGACGGGGCTGGCGCTGGTGCTCGGCTGGCCCACCGCCATCGGGCCGTGGCTGTATCCGCTGTACTACGTGCTGCTGCTGGTGCCGCGTGAGCGCGACGACCATCGTCGCTGCGCCGCCAAGTACGGCGCGCTGTGGGACGAGTACTGCCGGCGCGTTCGCTACCGCATCGTGCCTGGGCTGTACTGACGACGAGGACCCGAGCGACTACCCGCGGCCGCCTTCGGGGGGCCGCACGGGGATCTTGCTCTGGATCAGGAAGTGCTTGGCCTGCGCGATGGTGTACAGGCCAAAGTGGAAGATCGAGGCAGCCAGTGCCGCGTCGGCTTCTCCCTCGCCCGTGGCCAGACCTGCGCGGATGTGGTCGAGGCTTCCGACCCCGCCGCTGGCAATCACGGGCACGGGCACACGTCGCGAGATCTCGCGGGTGATCCACAGATCGTAGCCATCGCGGGTGCCGTCACGATCCATGCTGGTCAGCAGGATCTCGCCCACCCCCAGCTCGGCCAGCTGCTCGCACCACCGCAGGGCATCGAGGCCGGTCGAGCGGGTGCCGCCGTGGATCACCACCTCGTACAGGGGGTCGGTGTCGCCAGGGATGGGAGGCATCCGCTTGACGTCGACCGCTCCGACGATCGCCTGCTGG
The DNA here is from genome assembly GCA_022601155.1 of Deltaproteobacteria bacterium. Classification (GTDB taxonomy): domain Bacteria; phylum Myxococcota_A; class Polyangia; order Nannocystales; family Nannocystaceae; genus Paraliomyxa. Next base: position 5,189 of record JAHZJA010000764.1, read on the forward strand.
CCGTAGCGCTCGGAGACCTGCTTGATGAGCAGGGGATTGCCGACCGCCGCGCTGTTGATCGCGACCTTGTCGGCACCCGCGTTGAGCAGCCGACGGACGTCCTCGGCGCGTCGAATGCCGCCGCCGACGGTGAGCGGGAC
>JAHZJA010000765.1 GCA_022601155.1 Deltaproteobacteria bacterium
GGTTGGTTAGGCGCCGGGGGTTCTGGTTAGGGCTTGGGCGAGGTGGAGGTAACGGTGGACCAGGGGGCGTAGGTCGGCGAGCTTGGTGTCGAAGTTTTCTTCGTGCTTGCCGATGCGGGAGAAGATCTGCTGCATGCGGGTCTCGAGGGGCTGGGCGTCGGCGTCGCGGGTGAGGCGGGCGATGGCTCCAGCTGTGGTGGCGGCGAGGCGGCACAGGGCGTTGTCGATCTCGAAGCGGGCTTCTTTGAGGCGCTCGACGATGCGCTCGGCGAGAGGCTCTCCGACGTGGGTGGCCGACAGCAGCTCACCGACCGATGCACAGGGGGTGCGTTCTCGGTCGGCCCATGCCTGGCGCCAGGCGGCGCAGCGCTGCTCCAGGGCCTGCAGCTCGGCCTCGATCGACTCTGGGGTGGCCATGACTGGCATTTTCACCATGGAACGGTGCCGCGCGTGCCGCGATGTGCTTTGCTGTGCGTGACGTGTCGCAACGATGGGTGGCGCGGCACGTCTTTGATGGTGGGATCTTTTCGATGGTGAGGGACGTACCTGAAGCGTTCGCGGGTGGGACAGCATCGAGCCGGCCCGTCGTCCATTGAACCCCTCGTGTGCAAGCGGCAATTCAGATCACGTGCACTTCAATGATCGAATGCATCGATAGTGATGTAGACCATGTCGCGAACATCGAGCGGTGGGTTACCGGACAATCCGAGGTAGTCCCCGGTAGGTGTTCAGAACTCTGTTCGGGAACATTGAGGTCCAGAGGCGACGCTTGTTCGCACGGAGGCTTCCGGCTAGTTTGGGCAGGCATTGACGATGGTTGATTCTACGCACCTCGTTCCGTGGGTGATGGGCGCGGCTCTGTGTTTGGGCGGCTGCTACAGCGGGCTCGATGTCGGCGCAGACGCGGACTCGTCCGGTGATGACGATCCGGTCAACGACCCCGAGGCGCAGTGCGAGGAGGCCAATGCTGGCTCGCTTCCGCGCATGGTCCGTCTGACCCACTCCCAATACGACAACACCGTTCGGGATCTGCTGGGTCTCGACCTCGACTCGTCGTCGGTGTTCCTGCCCGATCCGTTGGTCGGTGGGTTCAGCAACAACGCCGAGAGTCTGACGGTCACCGACCGGCTCGCCCGCGACTACCGACGAGCGGCGGAGGAGATCGCCGAGGCCCTGGGCGAGCAGCCCGAGGTACTCAGCGCGTTGATCCCTTGCGACGCGGGGGCGGGCCAAGCCTGCGCCGATCAGTTCATCGCCAGCTTTGGCCGCCGCGCGTACCGGCGACCGCTCACCGTCGACGAGCAAGCCGCGTTCGCGGCGATCTTCGCGGCGGGTGACGGTCTGTACAACTCGGGCTCGGCGTTCGACCAGGGCATCCAGCTGGTGGTCGAAGCGTTCCTGCAGTCGCCCCACTTCCTGTACCGCGTGGAGCTGTCGTCCACGGTCGATGCCGAGGATCCGACCATCGTGCCCCTGTCGGGCTACGAGATCGCCAGCCGGCTGTCGTTCCTCATGTGGAACTCGATGCCGGACGACGAGCTGCTCGATGCCGCGGCCGCGGGTGAGCTCGACACCGCCCAGGGGGTGGAGCAGGCGGCGCGACGGCTGCTGGCCGATGCCAGAGCGACGGGCCCCGTGCGCGACTTCCACTACCAGTGGCTGCGGCTCGAGGAGTACGAGACGATCAACAAGAACGCCGAGGTCTTCCCGCAGTACCAACCCGGTATGAGCCACGTGATGGAAGAGGAGACCTTGCGGTTCATCGAGCGCGTGATGCTCGAGCAGGACGGCACGTGGACCGACCTGATGACCACGCCCGGCACCTTCGTCAACGCCGAGACCGCGGGTCTGTACGGGCTCGATGGGAGCAACTACGGCGAGGAACTCACGTGGGTCGACCTGCCCGCCACCGAGCGCAAGGGCATCCTGACCCAGAGCGGGTTCTTGGCCACCAACGCCTACGCCGACATCACCTCGCCGATTCACCGCGGGGTGTTCGTGCAGCGCAACATCCTGTGCGCCGCGATCCCCGAGCCGCCGGGCAACGTCGACCCCACGCTCCCCGACTTCGAGGGAGAAATCCGCACGACCCGAGATGCGGTCGAGGTCCACACCAGTCCGGTCTCCTGCGGCGGCTGTCACGACAGCATCAACGCGCCGGGCTTCCTGTTCGAGGGCTACGACGCGATGGGCCAGGTGCGTGCCACCGAGAACGGAGTCCCCGTCGACACGGCCAGCACGGTGGTCGTCGGCGCCGAGGAGCACCAGTTTGCGGGGGCGATGGACTTCATCGACCACGTCGCCGAGAGCGAAGTTGCGCGGCGGTGCTACCTCACCCAGTGGTTCCGGTACGCCAACATGCGCCAGGAGACGTTCGATGATCAGTGCACCCTCGACGGGCTGCATCAAGTTCTCCAGGACACCGACTACAATCTTCGCGAGCTGTTGGTCGCCATGACTCAAACCACGACCTTCCGCTTTCGCGCCTCGGAGGCCGGCTGATGCAACGTCGCAACTTTCTCCGTGGTGCGGCCACGGTTGCCATCGGTCTTCCGTTCCTCGAGGGCCTGGCGCCCCGTGGCGTCAAGGCGGCCGCGGGCGGCAACGGGTGCCGGTTCATCGGTTTCTTGGAGGTCAACGGCAACGACCGCTCCCGGTACTGGCCGACCGAAGGCTTCGGCGCCCTGACGGCATCGGCGATGGCGGGCACTGCCCTCGAGCCGCTGTCGGGCTTTGCCAGCCGGATGATCGTGCCGCGAGGCATCCACACCTCGCCGACCCACGTCGATCCGGTCCCGGGCGACGGGCACATGCAAGGCATGGCCAGTCGGCTCACCGCTTCGCCGCTGACGGCGGCCAACGGGATGGCCACGCACATCTCCGTCGACCAGATGATCGCGCAGCAGCTCAACCCGGGCGGACGCCCGGCGCTGACGCTGCAGGTGGGCCGCCAGACCGGCTCCACGATGGGCGTGTGGTCGTTCCACGGGCCGTCGATGCCAGCGATCGGCGAGAACAACCCGTGGCTGGCCTACCAAGACCTGGTGGGCCTGTCCGGGCTCGACGACGAGGCCCTGGCCCGTGTCGTGGCCCGCCGCGAGAGCGTGCTCGACCTGGTCTCCGACGATTTCGAGACGCTGCTGGGGAACAACCAGCTGTCGGCCCACGACCGCGACAAGCTCGACATGCACTTCACGGCGATCCGTGACCTCGAGATCGACATGTTCGACGGAGGGCTCGTGCCGTGTGAGATCGGCGGCGAGGTGCTCAGCGAGCTCCAGGCGCTCGACCCCAACACGGTGTCGCTCGACTCGAGCTTCCGTCAGATCGCACGGCTGCAGATCGAGGTGATGGTGCTGGCGATCGCATGCGGGGCAACCCTGGCGGGCACGATCAAGTTCGGCAACGGTGCGGCCGGCCCCATCTACAACTGGGATGGGATGAACCACCAGTACGACCACCACAAGCTGTCGCACGGCAACACCCAAGACGACGACTCGGGCTCGATGATCGAGAACTTCGAGGAGCTGCTTCACGAAGTCGATCTGTGGCACGCGGCCCAGTTCGCGATGCTGCTCGAGCGGCTCGACTCCTACACGGAGGGTGACGGCACGGTGCTCGACAACAGCCTGGTGCTGTGGACCAACGACCTTTCGAGCGGCCTGTATCACAGCGACACCGACATGCCGAACGTGATGGCGGGCAGCTGTGGCGGCTACTTCCAGACCGGGCAGCACATCCAGGTGAGCGCGGGCGAGAGCGTCTACGACTACAGCGACATGCCGCACAACCGGCTGCTGACGACCATCGCCAATGCGGTGGGCTGTACCGCGGAAGACGGCGGACCCATCACCCACTTCGGCGATCCAAACTGGGGCTTGCCCGGCGAGATCGAGTCGATCAAGGCCTGACCGATCGCGCGCGACCGTGGGCCTTGGAGGCCCACGACCCCAGCAGCCCGTGGCGGAACTCTCCGCGACGGGCTGTCAGCGTTGGTGACGACGGGCGCGGGTCTCGTCGATGGCGAGGATGACGGCGCCCACGATCGCAGTGGCCGTGCCCAGGCCCACGAGGGTCCAGCCGCCAGCGTCGGTGTTCAGGATCCGGATGCATCGGTTGTCGCGGGGATCGGTCAGGTCGGGGCAGCGGTGGTCCACGGCCACCAGGACGCCCCCCGTGACGGCCACCCCGGTGCCCACGGCCAGACCGAGGATCGATGCCCAGCGCGGGAGCAGACGCTTGGGAGCGGCCGGCGGAGCGGCGGCGATCTCGTCGGTGACGGCGGGCTCGCGCTCGAGCGTGTAGTCGAGCGCCTCGGTACGCCCGGCGCGGATGTCCACGACGTGGCGGGCGACCGCATGGCCCGGATCTTCGGCCTCGATCCACACCCGGTGGGGACCGGGCGGGAGCGGTCCTTCGAGCGGGACGAACGGCCGCTCGTCGACATAGACGACGCAGGGCAGGTTGCAGCGCACCTGCAGTCGCCCCGGCTGGCGGGTCGCGAACACGGCCTCACGCTGCGCGTGCAGGGCCTCGAGGCTCGGGCCGAACGACTCGACGGGCAGCGATGAGCCCCGGGCGACCCCCAGTGCTTCGTCGAGGGCATCGGCCGCCCGTTGTGCTTCACCCAACACCAGCGCCGTGCGTGCCGTCGCCAGCATCGCGTAGGCCCGGGCCGTCTGGGCCTGTGGATCGTCGGCGACCAGCGGGGCGAGGTCGGTGAAATCGCGGAGCGCCTGGTGGAGCGCAGGCCCTGCGGTCTGCGGCTGCTCGGTGGCCTGGGCCTCGGCCGTCACCAGTGCGTGCACCCCGGCATCGCGGCGAGCTCGCTCCTGGTCGGACAGCGGCCCCGAACCCCGGGACTGCGCGACGTCGGCGGGCGACGGGACTGGGTCGTCCGCAGGGCCGACCTGCGTGTGCCGACCGCCCGCGCTCGCGTGCAGACGAGGGGCAACCGCGGCCGACCGCGTCGGGACGACCGTCGTTCGCTGTCTTGCCGCATCCCGTGGCGAAAGGGGAAGCGGACCGGAGTCCGGCACAGGGGCGGCGGTCACTGCCAGCGAGACCAGCAGTGCCGCGAAGGTCACTCGTTCCCCTCGAGGGCCAGCTGGCCACAGGCGGCCGCGATGTCGTCGCCCCGAGGGCGCCGCACGGTGACATCCAGTCCGCCGCGCCGACACTGACGCACGAAGGTCTTGACGCGCTCGGCGTCGGGCCGCGCGAATGGAGCCCCCGGGTGGGGATTGAAGGGGATGACGTTGAGCTGGCCCCCGGTGTCGCGGAGCAACGTGCCCAGGCGACGGGCGTCGTCGGGGTCGTCGTTGACCCCGTCCAGCAGCACGTACTCGAAGGTCACGCGACGGCGTTTGGGAGAGGGCAGGCCGCGAACGGCCTCGAGCAGCCGCGCGATGTTCCAGCGGGTGTTGATCGGCATCACCCGATCGCGCACCTCATCGGTGGTGGCGTTGAGGGAGATGGCGAGCCCGACTTCATGGCCCAGCCCCTCCCGGCCAAAGCGCTCGATGGCGGGGACCAGTCCGGCGGTGGACACCGTGATCCTACGTCCGGCGATGCCGGCTCCGCGCTCGTCGGTGAGAATCGCCAGGGCCCGACGGACCTGCTGGTAGTTGTGCAACGGCTCGCCCATGCCCATGAACACCACGTTGGTGATCCGCGGGGTCCACTGGGCGCCCTCGGCCGTGGCCTGACGCTCGAGCATGTCCTGCGCCTCGTAGACCTGGTCGACGATCTCCCAGGTGGCGAGGTTGCGAATGAACCCCAGCGTCGCCGTCGCGCAGAATCGACACGTCAGCGAGCAGCCCACCATCGACGAGATGCACTGGGTCAGCCCGCGCCCCTCATTGGGGATCAGCACGCTCTCGATGGCGTGGCCGTCGTTGGTGCGCAATCGCAGCTTGCGGGTGCCGTCGGCGGATTGCTGCACCGTGTCGACCGCGAGGCCCCCCAAGCTGGCGCTGCGCGACAGCGTCGCCCGCACGGCCTGGCCGAGGTTGGTCATCGCGTCGAAGCTGCGCGCGCGATGGCGGTGCAGCCATTCGAATATCTGGGTCGCCCGAAACGCAGGACCGGGCAGGGACTCGGCCACCCACTGGCCAAGCTCCTCCCGGTCCATGCTCCGCAGATCGGGGCGATCGGGCTTGGGCAGCCCGTGTTGCGGAGGTCGAATTGCGACCAGGTCGGTGGTGCCCATGGTGCCCGCCCGGTCGCGATCTGGTTAGACCAGCTCGAGGCCGGAGAAGTAGTAGCCGACCTCGAAGGCCGCAGTGTCGACGGCGTCGGAACCATGCGAGGCGTTGCGCTCGATGCTCGTGCCGAAGTCTCCGCGAATGGTGCCCGCGGGCGCCTCGGTCGCATTGGTCGGACCCATGAGGTCGCGCCAGCGCTTGATCGCGTCGTCGCCCTCGACAACCATGGCGACGATCTTGCCTTCGGTCATGAAGGTGCACAGGTCGCCGAAGAACGGTCGTTCACTGTGCACGTGGTAGAAGCCTTCGGCCTGGGGTCGGGTCAGGTGCAGCACCTTGAGGCCCACGACGCGTAGGCCGGCCTCCTGGATGCGGGCGATGATTGCCCCCTGGTGACCTGCGGCGTAGGCATCGGGCTTGATGAGCGCGAGA
>JAHZJA010000766.1 GCA_022601155.1 Deltaproteobacteria bacterium
AGATCGATCTCCGGCAGCAAGTCCATCCCCAACTCGATGAGCGCTTCGACACAAGGGCCGAGCTCCGCGCCACCGATGATGTACTGGCCGTCGCAGAACAGGGCGCCGTCGCCTTCGCAGCCGGCGTCGCACTCGATCTTCAGCGCGTGCTCGCAGGACTCGAACTCGATGTCCTGGCAGCTGTACTGGCAGTCCCAGTTGACCTCGGCCCGGCAGGCGCCGCTGTAGCACTCGATGCAGTGGTCGTAGCAGGAGGAGCCGGGGGGCAGCGCGCTGCACGTGGACTCGCACTCGCCGTCACAGGTGGCCTCGCAGGTCGCGGCGCACTGCTGCATGTCTTCGGCACCGGCGCACTGTTGTTGGCAGCCGTCGGCGCACTCGTCGAAGCAGTTGTGGTGACAGGTGATGTCGGTGACGGAGCACTGGTCCAGGCAGGCTTCCTCCGCGCTGCCGAAGCACTCCTCGGTCACCTCGAGCGTGCAGTCGTTCGAGCACACGGAGTACAGCTCGGTGGCGCACGCTTTTTCGTAGAAGCCGGCGTCGCAGGCGACCTCGCACGACGCAGACAGCTCCAGGGTGCAGTTTCCGCTCGCCTCGATGCGGATGTCGTTGCACGCTTCGATCCCCGCGTGCGCGTCCGACCCAATGAGCCAACAACCCGTTGCGACCGCCAATGCGGCGCAAATCGACCTAATTCTACCCATAACCAAACTCCAAGCTGTGTTTAGGCGGGAAGGGGCACGGAGCCTCGTCCCAGGGGGGTAGTCCGGTCAGGAGCCATTTGGTTGCATCCGGCGTGGGACGAATCCGGGGCCGGGGCGTGGGGCGACAGGCCGGGAGCACCACGAGGTGCCATGCTCGCTACCGGGGTGGAACGGAGACCGCCTCGCGGGTTTGGAGCCGCGTTTCCCATCCAGGCACCGCTCCCCTGCGTTCCTCAGCATGTCGTACAGGCCCCCACGCCTTGGAACCTCGTGTTGTGGCGCACCCACAGGGCTCGCCGACCGAGCACCGCAGCGTGGGCGGCACCGTTGGGCGACAGTCCACCCGCGAGGATCTTTCGCTCGCTGTCGGGCGAAGTGGTGGTGGGCGCGGCTCCCCGCGCCCACGGAGGTGGTGGCATCAGCAGTGCTGTTCGATCAGGGAATCGCAGTGCTCGAACACCTCGCCGAGGGTGCATGCCTTGGTGGCCGAGCATGTCGGACCGCCTGAAACCGGATCCTCGCAGTAGTGCAGGGTGACCCAGCAGTAGTCGGGTTCGAGATCGTCGGTCTCGATCCCCGTGTGCGCGCGGAGGGTCGGAGCCGACGGAGCCGCGAGGTGCTCGCTCGCGATCTCGGGCAGGTCCTGACTGTCGGCGGCCGGCAACAGGGTACGATCGTCATCGGTGTAGGCTTGCTCCAGACGCTGGTCGAAGCTGGACGGCTCCGCGTCGCAGCCGAGCGGCGCCGCCAAGGAGATCGAGATGACGGCCAAGATGATGGACTGACTACTCATGGTTTCGTGCCTCCGTTGGTTCCTAGCCGTCGTGCCGCGACGCAGTGGACATGCATCCTCCCGGGCGCGGCTGGAAAACCGCGAGAATCGAGGCGAGGGCTCGCAGTTGCGTCGAGGAGGGTGATGTCCAGCGGCGAGGCAGGTTGAGTTCGTGCCCGATCTCCGAACGAGCAGCCCCTGGATTCAGCCGCCCGACGACGCGTTGGTGGAGGATTTCATCGCGCGGTGAGGACTCCATCATGCGTAGATCCATCATGCGTATGCGACATGGCGCGACCCATGCAGTTAGACGATTTGCGCCCTTTCGACGGTTCAGCTGCCGTGCCCACGTCGACGCGGTCGGATAGTGCCGACGCGGGCCCGGCGCTGCAATGCGGTCGCGACGGCGCAGCTAGACTCGACTTTGGCGGTTTTTCATGGGCCACAACGCCGTCAGCGGCAGCTGCCTGGCGAGGCTGCGCTTCGAAGGCGCATCGGGTCATGCGTCGAGGAGCGAAAACACTGCCACAGCGGTCGGGGGCGGTGCTATGGCGCGTGGAAAACCGCCAAAGTCGAGGCTAGAGACGTCGTTGTATGCCGCTCCCGCCGCCGAGGCGAAGTCGAGTGGGGCCCACCACCGGGAACCCCTCGTCGATGAGCCTCACCGACCTTACCCACGACACGGCTGCCGCGGGCAAGACGTGCCCACAGCAGGGTTCGAGGTCGGCATGACGGGTCGGATACTCGCGGGTCACTTCGAATTCGCGGCCAAGATCCCTGTCCTCATCGTCGGGAAATCGCGGCACACGGTGCGGGATCGGTGGTCGACACGACCGGGGGACATCCACGCCGGCTCCACGAGCGCGCGGTGGAGGGCGGGATGTGAAGGTGCCGGAAGAGATATGGGTTGCCGGACGCCACGATGGCCTGGCGGATGCGCCTTGACTCCAGGTGGCCTTCGTACCTTCCGACCGGTACGAAGGTCGACCATTGTGCCTTGGCCGACTACTTGACCCGTAGCTGCATCCAGCGGTCGTACTCATACTCGACCAGCTCGACACCAATTCCATCGACGGTGAAGACTCGTGATTCCGATGCGTACACCCACAGCCACTCCTCCCGCGCCTCCTCCTCGCCAGCGCGGTGAACGGCCAGACCAATCCCCAATGGCGATTCTACTGCCTCCTCGGAGATCTTGTGGGTGTTGCCGAGAAAGGTCATGTCGACGTCCGGGGTAAGCGGAACCCGCTCACCCTTTTCTACCCGGAAGTCTTCTCCCCGCTTGGGAGTCGAGGCCAACTCGTTGGGAGGGCTCTCGTCCTGCATGTCGATTGATGCTTCGGGAGGTGAGGGCTTCGTCTGGCCATCCGTTGGCGCCGTGGAACTGCACCCTCCGCACAGACCAAGTGCTGCGATCGTAATCCAGCGCCTCGTCACTCGATCGAGTTGGAAGCCTCGCACCCACGCACCGTAGCACCCAACGCGGCGCCGGACGACCGAATCGGGTCGAGTGGCTCTCTGAAGAGAGCCCATCACTCTGGGTGACACGACGCTCGACGAGAGAGCAGGCGATCCATATCGACGAGGGCGGTGCGTCGAATCCGCACGGTAGGGTACCACTGCGTTGCGCTGGGTGACGTAGAAGTCGACGAGCTGCCCCACGGCCTCGATCGACTCCAGTCGATGGAGGTACAGCCATTGGAGACGAAGCGACTTCCACAACGCCTCGATCGTCGAATTGGACTCCGCCATCTCGACCTGGGCCAGCACACGGGGGGCCGGTAGTGGGGCCAGGAGAATCGTCGACGACTTGGTTGACGTTCTTCGACACCCGAGTCGGTCAGGAGATGAACGTCGGCGTCCTCGGTGAACGTCAGTGCCCGCCGAACAACTGCTGCGGTGGCCTGTCCCATGATCTTCTCGGAAATCTGCCAGGCAAGGATCTTCCGCGAGACGTTGTCCATGACGGCGTGGAGATCGACCTTGGCGCCGTTGAGGAGGAGGATGACTGGAGCAGTTCACGTTGCGTCGATGCGCCAAGGTCCTGGCTCGTCCGCTCCACGCCGATGTGACCGTCCCGCCCCGTGGCTGCAAACGGCAGTGCGGCCACGGGGCGCATTGCACGCGTGTCACCGAGCGTCTCCGGGAGTTGGGAGCACCTGAACAACGGAACCGGAGCAGGGTGACTACTTTGGGGGGCAGAGACGACGGCACCTCGCGATGGACACCAGTCCTCCGCAGCTGCGCGTTGCCCAACCTCGAAACTGGCCCGAGCCCGATCACCGTCGGTCGGAGCCGCGAGCCATGTGTACGGAAAGTGCCATGCTGATGCAGACGTCCATTCGACCCCTGTTGTCACCCGTCTTCGCCGCCACGATGCTTCTTGGGTGCGACACGCCCACGGAGCAGCTACCCCGCGAGCAGGCGGAGATCGTCTCGAACTTACTCGAGGCTGGATATCGCGAGCACGACATCACGATCGACGACAACGGCGGGGTGATCCTGCAGGGGGACGTACAGATGCCCCTCGGGGCATCTCGTGATCTCACGGGCAATTCCTTTCGCCAGTACGCGTTCGGATCGGAGCACCGGATCTCGGGGGTCACCGATGTCTGTATCGTCATCGCCCCGTGTGCCATGAGCGCGCTGAACGTCGAGGCCATCACGACTCCGATGAAAGTGGCCATGCAGGAGTGGCAGAACTTGACGGATGACTTGGGTCGCAAGATCACATTCCACTGGGGTCAGAACTCGAGCTGCGGAGAGAACATTGTCAACGTCTACAGTGCACCGAGTATTGCACAGGGCGCGCTGGGATTCCCTCCCGAGAATGGACGCATCGGAGACACGATGAAGATCAACAAGCCGCTCATCACGAGCGTCGGCGGCTGGAAGAGGGCCAGGGCCTTCATGCACGAGATCGGCCACCTGCTCGGATTGCGACACACCGATTGGTACAGCCAGGCGAGCTGCGGGAAGGACGAGGAAGAGGGGACTCTGTGGGGCAGTGAGCGCATCCCGGGCACCCCGGATAGGACCCAGACCTGGGACTCGGCATCCCTGATGAACAGATGCCCGATAACCGGTCCGTACGCTCCGGCCGACGGGGAAGCAATGCTCCAATTCTCCACCGATGACCAAACCGCGATCGAGTGGATCCTGGACAACAACTAGCCGGTTCGCCTGCAACCCCACGACCGTTTCCCTGGAAGCGGATCACCTCAACGAACCACCCAAGCGCTTGGTACACTGGACACGCCCGACACCGTTGGCGGCCACGGCAGGCCCGAGCAGTCGGTTGCTCAGGCCCTGACGGGGCCGCAGTGTGATAGTGCGCAAGGTACTCCACCAAATCCGGCGAAGGTGCCGTTCTCCAAGGGGAATGATCGTGGAGAGACACGCTCGGCGGAACGAGCCAGCGAGGCCTTCGGCAACGGCATCGCCACCATGTTCGACATGTGGTCGCTGCCCAGAGGACCGCGACCGGTCGCACTACGTGCACTCGCAGTCGGCGACGTCAGCGTCGTCACCATTGGGACACGCGATGGTGATCGCCGCGTTGACGCACGAGCCACTGGTGTGGCCCTCGGCGATGCACCAGTCGTTGCACTTCACCTGCTTCGACGCCGGGAGATCATCGACACAGCCCCCGGAATCATCTCAGTAGTAGAGCGTCTGCCCGCCGGTGCCACACCTGCCCGGCGTGGTCTCCTCCGCGCCGTCGGGGCAGTTGTCGCCGTCCTCGAAGCAGGCGTACCGACGGGACGCCAAGACCGATGGAGATCTTGGGCGTTGGCCCGGCGGCCGATGCCGATCACCGGCCCTCGATCGGGGTCCGTGAGCAGCGATGGCGCGAGGCACAGGCCGACGATCGGGCGCGGACCCATCCAAAGGCGGTGGTCTCGGGGCCCAGCCGAGGTAGGGGCGTGACGATCCAAGGTACGAGTCGAGGACGGTGCCGAGGGAGCGGTACGCGAGGCTGGTGGAGGGCGCTCATGGGGAGTCGAGGAAACCCGGCGAGATCGCGAGCGCAGCATACGCAAGCACGGCAGCGAGTAGACTCTGCGTATGTCTTGTTCTTGGACTTCGTCCTCGCCCGTCGTGCTGCTCACCTTGCTGGCCTTGGGGTGCGGGCCCGGGACCGGAGGGGGCGGCGGCTCGGGCACGACCGACACCGGCTCCACCACCCAGGGCGACCCGTCCGGCGACTCGACCGACGGGCCCTCCACCTCGCCGGGTACCTCGACCACGATCGGCGAGGACACCACCGCCGGCGAGTCGGGGGAGACCACCTCGGGCCTCAATTGCATGCCGGGCGAGCTTCCCGACTGCCCGCTCGACAGCTGCCTGCAGCAGTGGGAGTTCGATTGCTTCGGGTGCGCCGACAATCGGCTCGGCGAGGTCTCCGACCCGCTGTGCTTCGCGATCGAGATCGGGTGCACGCGGCCCCGGCTCGTATGCGGAGATCTGCCCTCGCCGTGTGACCGCGTATGGGCGATGGGCAAGGAGTCGGTGGAGAGCTTCGAGAGCGACGACGCGGCGATCTGCATGCTGCAGTCGCTGCGCGATGGGATCCCCGGTCAGTACGAGCTGATGTTCGGCTTCATGGGCGACATCGGCTTGGTCGACATCGACCTGTTCACCGACGGCGGCGGCACGGTGCTCATGCAGTACCAGGACAGCTGCGAGGGCTGCCCCTCCTCGGGCTACTTCGGCCGCTCGGGCGCGCTGCCCTTGCAGGACGCCGCGTTCTTCGATGCCTGCCTGACGAACCCGACCACGGAGTCGCTCGGCGATTGCTTGATCGGCCTGGACACGTGGGTGTGGGGAGCTCCGCCGCCCGTCGATTGGACGCCGCCGTTCGCCACGGGCGAGTGCGTCGACCTCGAGTGGGGCTGCCCCACGGCGGGGTGATGCACGGTGCTCGACCTCGTCCCCCACCGTCGGCGACCGTGGGCCTTGCCGCACGGTTGGTCGCGTGGAGCACTGCTCGTTCCTGGGCAGAAACGCTGAGGTTCGAATCCACCGCTCTACGCCACCAGGGCAAGCCGAGGTGCCTCGAGATCGCGTCCGCTGGCCTCCATGTCGACGATGGCGGCGGACCGCCGCTGACAGGGGCATTCAAGCAACTATCTCGTATTCTACTGTGCAATCGAGGGTGACGTCGTGGACGTGATTCGCGTGCTTCACTCCGCCCGCGAGCTCGAACGCATCCTTGAGGGGCCGTAGCGCGAGGCCCCAAATGGCCGCGTAGCGCGGGTCTGTCGACACCGAACCGGGGGACGCGACTTCGGCTCGGTGCTAAAATGACCGCTCGGCCGACGCGGTCCTGACGGTCGAAGCAGGGGCAGCCATCGATCGTCGATTGCCCAAGACATTCACTACGGGCTCGGGTTGCCGAGGGAGTTTGAATACGACTGGACGCGCCCGGCAACTCCCGAGCAAACGCTTCTGCGTTTCGTACCCAATTGTTTGTCTCTACCCTCCCAGGCCTTCGGACGGCCGCACGAATGTGTACGGCGAGGGACGGCGGACATCAGCGGACTCGGAGGAGCTCCGCCGACGCGGCGCCATTTCCCGACGTCGGATTGAAGGATACGCCGCTCACGGGCACCCAATGCGGCGAGATCGGACTGAACGACGAATGATCATGACCCACCGACCCATCCACTCTTCGTCGATCTTGCTCGCATCGGTGAGCCGGCTGAGCCTGGCCGCCCTCCTGCTGGTCGGCGGCTGCGACACTCAGCAGCAGATCGAACGCGGACAAGCCGAGGATACGATTTCGTTCCGGAGCCTAACGGCCCCCCAGTACGCCACGCGAATCTACGATATGGCCCGGTCCGCCAAGG
>JAHZJA010000767.1 GCA_022601155.1 Deltaproteobacteria bacterium
GCCGGGCTCGATCGACGACGCGGGGGACAAGATGAAGGTCGTGGGGGCCAGCGCAGACGCGCTCGCCAAGCACGGAGCCAAGTCCGCGACGGTCGACAAGGCAGGATTCAGAGCCAAGGCCGAGCCTCCGCCCGGCGACGCGGATGCCACGAAGGTCGAGCCGTATCGACGCCCCGTCGATGACGCCGCGGGTGTCGATGCGTTCGTGTTCTGGGGGTGGTCGGCCGATGGGCGCTACTTCGCGTTCGAGACGTTTCACGCCGGGTCGGGCATGGCCAACTGCGAGGGCGAGGCGGAGCTGAGCATCGTGGACGCGACCGCCGATCGCTACGCCCCCGACGGCCACATCCTCCTGACGCCCGCCGATGCCGAAGCCGAGGTCTGCGACCCGCCCGATCTGCGCGTCGAGCTGGGCTACCGACGCAAGGCCCGGCTCGAGCGCTACAAAATCGACGCGGCCCACATCCGTCCGCCGATCGCATTCGAGGGCACGGGCGAGCGCTGGAGCTTCGCGACACCCAGCGGCGAGCGGGCCAAGGTCGCGTTCCGCGTCGTGCATGGCACCGACGACGCGATGGAGGCCGTCGACGGCGCCGCCTTCGAGCTGCGAGTGACCGCCCCGGGTCGCGACGAGACGATCGTCGAGCCGGGCACCCGCCGCCGCCCGTGGACGCTGGGCTACGACCTGGCGGAGGGCATGGTGTTCGTCGCGCCTGGGGGCAACTACGCCGCGCTGATGGTCGCGCAGCACCAGGTCATGCCCGAAGGCGTTCGAACGACCTGGATGTCCAGCGGCGTGACGCTGCGCTGAATCGAGCCTCCGCCCGGTGGGGTATAACGTCGTCCATGAGGGGTGGACTTCGAAATACGAGCTTGGGGTTGGTCGCAGCATTGGCCGGAGGGTGTGGCGACGACCTGCCCGACGCCCAGGGCGATGGCACCGAGACGACCGCCGTCGCGACCGGCACCACGGGCGACGACCCGGACGCCACCGAAGGGCTCGACAGCGGCTCCTCCTCCTCGGGCGAGCCGGGAGATGTGCCCTGGGACGGCACGTGGCCCACCCTCGAGTGCGACTCCATCGTCCCGGGTGTCTGCGCCTTCCCTTACCCTTCCAACGTCTACACGGTCGCCGCCGACACCGAGACGGGGCTCCGGGTCGAGCACAGCGAGGCCATGATGCCGGTCTCGGCCGGAGGGGTCGCCACCACTCGCGACATCTTCAACACCCGCGACGGGTTCTCGCCCGGCATCGCCCTGCTGGCCGAGCTGCCGGGCGCAACGCTCGACGGCCTGGCTCGCCCCGACAGCATCGAGCGCTCGCTCGAAGACGACTCCCCCACGGTCTTGCTCGACGCACAGACCGGCGAGCGCGTGCCCCACTGGGCGCAGCTGGACATGACCACCGACGACGACTCTCGTCGAACGTTCATGATCCGCCCCGTCGAACGGCTCGAAGACGGTCGGCGCTACATCGCGGCCATCCGCAACGTGGTGGGCGGCGACGGCCAAGCGCTCGAGCCCTCCGAGACGTTCACCGCCCTGCGCGACGGCCTGGACAGCGAAGAGCCGAGCGTGGAGTCCCGCCAGGGCCTGTACTCCAACATCTTCGGTCTGCTCGATGACGCAGGCGTGGCCCGGGACGACCTGCAGCTGGCGTGGGACTTCACCACCGCCAGCAAAGAGGACAACACGGGATGGCTCATCGGCATGCGCGACGAGGCCCTGGCTTCGGTCGGGCCCGAGGGCCCCGCGTACGTCATCGACACCATCGACCCCGACTGGTCCGAGGACGTGGCGATCCGGATCCTCGGCCACATGGAGGTGCCGCTGTACCTGGACCAGCCCGGTACCGGGGGCGTGATCAATCTCGGCGACGACGGTCGACCCGAGCAAAACGGCACCGCGATGTATCCCTTCGAGGTGCTGGTGCCCTACAGCGCCTACATGGAGCCCGCGGCGCTGATGCAGTTCGGCCACGGCCTGTTTGGCAGTCATCAGTCGGTGGAAGCCCTCGGGGGCTTCGCCAATCGCCACAACCTGGTGATGTTCGCGTTCGACTGGATCGGAATGTCCGGGGAAGACGTCGCCCCGATCGGCCTGGCCCTGGCCGGGGGAGACCTCGCTGCGTTCGAGACCCTGCCTTCTCGGCTGCTGCAGTCGCACGTCAACGCGCTGCTGGGCATGCGCATGATGATGGGTGATTTCGTCGATGACCCGGCGGTGGAGTTCATGGGCGGCAGCACCATCGACCCCACCGAGCGCTACTACTTCGGTGGCAGCCTGGGCGGAATCATGGGCTCGGTCTACATGGCGATCACCCCAGACGTGGTCCGCGGCGGCCTGGGCGTGCCCGGGCAGTCGTTCAACGTGTTGTTGCCGCGCAGCGTGCTGTTCGATCCGTTCTTCCAGATCTTGCGCAGCAACTACTCCGATCCCCGGGACATTCAGATCATCTTGTCGGCCGCGATGCTGCTGTGGGATCGGGCCGAGCCGACCGGGTTCTCCAAGTACATCCGCGAGGGAAGCTTCCCGGACACGCCGCCCCACGAGATCCTGCTGCAGGTGGCGATCGGCGACCACCAGGTCAGCAACTTCGGCTCGCACATCATGGCGCGCACCATCGGCGTGCCGCAGCTGGCCCCGGTCAACCGCTCGGTGTGGGGTATCGAAGAGGTCGAGTCGGGGCACGTGGGCTCCGCGATGATCGAGCACGACTTCGGCCTTCCGCCCGTGCCCCAGGACAACGTCCCCATGCGCGAGGGCAACGATCCCCACGCCATCTTGTGGAACTACGATGCGGGCATCGACGAGCTCGAGCACTTCCTGCGCACGGGCGAAGTCATGGCGTTCTGCGAAGGACCGTGCGACCCCGAGTAAGACCGCTCGCTCCGCGATGCCAGCGATGGATGGCCCTGGACCCCGATCATCGTTCGGGGTTGGGGCATGTCGGCCCCACTGCAATCTTCGTGCACTTTTCGGCACGGATTGACGTCCACTCCGACAATCCCTCGTGAGACGATGACAGCGTCGACGCCAGGGCTCATTGGGCCTGGTCGTTGCGAGTCGAGGATGAATTGCCGGGGAGCGATCCGCGAGGGTCGGTGCAATTGAGTCCGGTCGGGACTACACGATCGCAAATACGGCTGAAGGGGCGCGCCGCCTCGGACATGGAGTCGACGCCAACGCGTCACGCAACAGGAGAGTCAGCCATGAGAAAATTCGAGGGGGAGCGACGCCAGTCACTGCTGGCGGGGGCCTTGTGCGCCCTCGCCCTGGGGCTCACACCCATTGGGGCCAGCGCCAACGGCCTACCCGAGCTGTGTATCGGGCAGGCTTCGGGTGTGCCCGGACCACAACCCAAGACCCCGGAGTGGTGGAATCCGAGCCTCACCCCCAGCCAGCGCGAAACGCGATGGACGGGGGCGACCTCGGTCTACGACGAAGGGTCCGTCACCCCCAGCCTCGCCTCGGGGCGGGCGATCTGGGACGCACCGTCCGAGCGGATGTTCTTCGAGTTCGTCATCAACGCCGACCCGGAGATCCACCCCGATGACGACATGCTCGTGATGGTCGTATCGGACCCGACCGGGACGATCCCCGGCCTCTATATGCAGTTCCAGCCGCTGCTCAGCTGCGACCCCGACAACCCCAGCGACAATTGTTGGGGCCTGGGTGAGCCGATTCCAGCTTCGCAGATCAAGTACTCACTGGCCAATGACACCGGGGCGGATATCGAGTGGAACCCCGCCGAACCGGCCGCGGGCAACCCGTCCACCGAGTGGACGGTGGAGCATCCGTGGATCGAGCTGCGCAAGATCGGCGAAAACTTCCGCTGGACCGTCAAGTTCGCGCTGGAGGTCCCCACCGACACCGAGAGCGGCCAAGCCTGGCCCAACCTCAAGCTGTACGCCAGCGGCATCATGGTCGTGCCCAGCGGTACGGGGCCATTCGCGGTGCAGTTTCCCTTGATGTGCTCGCCGACCCCGGGCACGAACGACTGCCTGACGGTGAGCAGCGGCGAGCTCGAGCCGCTTCCGGAGTCGGTCCCCCTGGTGAGCCTGTGGTCCGACGTCACCACGGGCGACCTCGATGCCTGCGACGGCGTGGACCTCATGCGCTCGCTCAGCGGCTCGAGCTACAAGGCGACCAGTGGCCTGATCCCTGGCACCAGCATCCCGTACGAGCTGCCCAGCGATCAGATCCCCAAGTTCATCGGCGCCCACATGCGCGCCGGGTTTCACAACGACACCGACACGACCCTCGCCCTCGGCGACATCGATGCGACCTTTCGGATCTCCGACTGGGGTCTGGTGTGGGACGACTGGGATGATGCAGGGTGGCCGGTCATCGGCACGGCCTCTCTCGACGCGCCCGTGACCGGTGGCGGGTACTCGGGCGCGTTCGGCCAGGGCGAGCTCGAGTCCGCGCTGTGGATTCCCCCCAGCACCATCCTCAACGACTATCAGGCTCTCCATATTCGGCTCACCACGACCGAGCCCGACATCTACTTCAAGCGCGACAGCGTGTATCGAGCGATGGATCTGGTGCAGGTCCCCGTGTTTCGACGGGCGGTCAACATCAACATGGCGCACCGACCACTCCCCGCCGGTCAGACCGCCAACCGGCTGTTCCTGCTGCGTCACACCCAGAACATGCCCAGCGTGCAGGACTGCATCGACGCCGGACAGAACCTGTTCGGGTGTGCCAACGGAGGCTCGATGCAGCTGGCTGGCACCGGTGGAAAACGCAAGGTGGCGATCGCCCAGGTGGGTCAGGCTCTCCCCGCTCCCCAACCACTCGAGGTCGAACCGGGGCAGTCACTCGCCGCCAACGACTCTGGCCCCGCTGCCGCCCCGTCGCCGCAGCCCTTGCCCAACAACGAGCCCGTTCCGGCGGAGGCCGAGCTGGTCGAGTTTGCGCCCATCGACCCCGGGGTCTCGCTCGAGGAGCTCCCCAACTACTCGATGTATGCGTTCGTCGACACGGGGCTGGCCATCAACCTTCCCACGACGTCGCAAGTTCCCATCTACCGCTACTTCTCGTCGTTCGGCTATCACGTGGAGAAGAAGGGCGCACCCGGCTCGGGCTTCGAGCACTTCGTCCACATCCCGGGCGCGGTCGAGGATCCGCTCGTCGAAGGCGGGTACCACCTCGATGTGGGGCAAGACGAGATCGTGTCGATCTCGAGCACGGTTCGGGTCGTCCACGGCGTGTACCAACCCTGCAACCCGGCGCCCGGCGTCACCGAGACCCTGACGCAGCAAGAGTTGGACGCGCTCATGGCCATGCACGCGGCGCAAGGCGAGCAGGGCACGCTGCAGAACATCAAGCAAGACGACCCTCAGTTCGGCTGTCAGCCTCCGCCCTTGCGCGAGCCGTGCTTGACTGGCGACTGCGCTCCGCACCACCCGCTGAGCTACATCAACCGGGCACGGTACGTGGGCCAGTGGACCAACGACGCGATCCAGGTGATCGGCGAGGCCCAGCAGGTCGAGTTCCTGCGCGCTCAGCTGGACGACCCCGATGGGCTCGCCGCCGCACCCGGAGGCGAGCTCGATGAGGGCTTCGACGACGACGGCGAGCTGGCCGATCTTCCCGAAGGCATGGAGGATGCCTGCTGCGCCCAGGCCAGCATCGATCCCCAGGAAACAATATCCGGCGGCAAACCAACGCCCAGAAAACTCAGCGCCGCTTCGAAAATAATCATCTGCGGCACAGCAAAGGTCGCCACGACAATCAGCGGCGTTAGCGAGTTGGGCAGCAGATGACGGAACATGATGCGCCAGTGGTTGGCGCCGATGGTGCGTGCCGCCAGAACAAATTCGGCTTCACGCAACTTCA
>JAHZJA010000768.1 GCA_022601155.1 Deltaproteobacteria bacterium
ACGGCATCGGCGCGCAGATGGTCGTGAGCGAGGAGATCAGCGTCGGCACGCTGGTGGCGCTCGCTGCCTTCGTGACTCGGATCTACCAGCCGCTGACCGGTCTCACGAATGCGCGAGTCGACCTGATGACGTCGATGGTGTCGTTCGAGCGGGTGTTCGAGGTCGGCCCGGTGTTTCGTGCCGAGCCCCACGCCACGGTGCGGCACCTCAGCGAGTACGTCAGTCTCGACGTCGAGCTCGGCTTCATCGGCAGTCACCTGGAGGTGGTGGAGGTCGTGGTCAGGGTGCTCCGCGCCATGGTGACGCACCTGCAGGCCGAGTACGCGGAGGCGCTGACGTTGCTGGGTGTGACGTGTCCCGTGATCCCGTCGACCGTGCCTCTGATCGAGTTCGAGGCCGCTCGCGAGATGTTGGCGGCGGCCGGACAGGGGCCCGCCGAAGCGCTCGACCTCGCACCCGCACAAGAGCGGTGGCTGGGTGCATGGGCTCTACGCGAGTACGGGAGCGACCTGTTGGTGGTCAGCGGCTACCCCCTGGCGAAGCGTCCGTTCTATACCCACCCGGACCCCGAACGGCCGCATGTCACACGGTCGTTCGACGTGCTGTTTCGCGGGACCGAGCTGGTCACGGGTGGGCAGCGGCTGCATCGTCACGCAGAGGTCGTGGCCGCGCTGCAGCGTAGCGGGCTGCCCACCGAGCCGTTCAGCGGCTACCTGGAGGCGTTTGCTCATGGCATGCCGCCGCATGGCGGCTTCGCCATCGGCCTCGAGCGATTCGTCACCCAGCTGACCGGAGCCGACAACATTCGGCTGGCCCGCGCGTTTCCTCGCGACCCCCAGCGCACACTGCCTTGAGGGGCGCAGGAGCAGGCGGCTTCATGCCCATCGGGTGCCCGGCGTGGCACCCGGTGGGCACGACGCTCGACGGTGGTCCGTTCGACCGACGTGGCGGACGACCAACGCGGACCCCGAAGGAGGCCAACCTCCGGCATGTCGGCAGTCGCCTCTGCGGGGCCGCAAGACTCCGGCACGCCGAGAGTGGTCTCTGCGGGGCCGCAAGACTCCGGCACGCCGAGCGTCGAACTTGGTGGGGCGCGACTCCATCGTTCGTCGTCGGCGCGAGGTCGAGGCCGCGGCCCATAGATGTATGGGCCGATCGCGTCGTTCGGCAGCAGGGGCGACCCGCCGCTGCCGTCGATCGGTGGAGGCTCCCGCGCGTCGAAGGATCAGTAGGCGCACAGCGTGGGATCGTCTTCAGGCTCCCGGCAGGTGAGGGTGGTGGGCTCGTCTTGGCACAGGTCGGTGCATGCGTAGGATTGTTCGATCGCGACGTGGTCTTCTCCGCCGCCCGCCTCGATCTCGTCCGAGAGGCACGTGGTGTACGCCGTGAGGGCAGCGGCGAATTCGTCGAGGTCGACCTGGTTGGTCAGGCCATCACCGTTGAAGTCGCCGCTGAAGGGCATCTGGGGGACAGTGCAGTCGACCTCCGGAGGGGGATCGCCGAACTTGCGGCCGCCGCACGAGACCGGGTCGCTGTCGTCCTCCAACGTCACTGTGGCCGTGTTTCCGCATGCATCGTGGACGTCGAGGAAGGTGGAGACGAACACGCGCAAGTGTGTTGCATCGTCGAACCGTGGATCGGTGTTGTCGGCGGCGATCGTGCCCGAACTGCTCGCGGCCAGGGTGATCGTCGACCCCGTGGTGAACGTGGGATTGCTCAGCAGCATCGGGCAGCCGCCGATCACGTTGGGCTGGCCGCCGGACTGCTGAAGGGGATTGCCCTCGAACGTCTCGTCGACGGTGCACCGCAGCTCGGGCTGCTGCGGTGTGCATGCATCGATCTGCTCTGGGCTCGTGTCACCGAGTATCGACCCGGGCTCACAGCTGCACGTGTAGCTGTACGCGTCTCCGATCGACAGCTCCAGCGAGAAATCCGCATCCGCGCCTGCGGTGGTGAGGGCCGCGATGATGTTGTGGGCGCCGACCGAGAACTCACTCTCGCACCCTGGCGCTCCCGAGAACGTGTAGTTCGCGTCTCCGGTCTCGGCCTTCCCGGTCGACTCGGATCGCTGGGTCTTCAGCCCGACGTCGGCGTTGCACCCGAGTCCATGCGGCAGTGGCTGCGTGGTGGCGTTGGACAGCACGCTCGCCTCGACCATGGGCTGCGCGTCGTGGATCGCCAGGACATCGGTGTCTGCCCGCTGACTGCAGGCCTGCACGTGCAGATGATCGTTGCAGTGGTCGACGCTCGCGGGGTTCACATCGGGTCCGTTGTCCGCGTCGTCCGAGTCTTCGCCCACGAGGCACGGCGCCGAGCAGCAGGTGCGTTCATCGTCGCCCGTTGGTTGGGGGGCCGTGGCCTCGAACTGGCAGGCTCTCTCGACCCCGTTGAGTACGCAGGCGGTGTCGCACGCCGCCTTGGCGGCGGCTTTGTCCGAGAGGGGAAGCGCGCACATCGTCGGTGGCATCACCCCCGGGGCGAAGTTGGTGGTCGCGACCGGATTGCCGTCAGCGTCCAGGAGGGGACACGTGTAGGCACCGCTGTCGAGCACACGTTCCTCGGTCCCCGGGGGGCACTCCTGGCCATGGCTGGGCAGGTCGAGGTGCTGCGGCTCGGGCTCGAGAGGATACGGGGGAATGTCGAAGTCTTCCGCCCACTGTCGCAAGTCGAGCGGCGGAGATGAACTGGAGTCTTCTTCGCAGCCGAGGGCCAAGATCAGAGCGGAACCCGCGAAAAATGTACGACGCATCGGTAGATCAGTGGCTGCGCGGCAAAAAAGGTTGGGTTGGGAGCCAACCTTTTTCTTCCCGCGTCCGCTTTATCGGTGATGGAAACCAGGAGCACGATCATCAAGACCGCCTTCGTGATCACGGGCGCGGGTTTGCTCGCATGCGGGCAACACGTCTCGCCCGTGAGTCTCACGGCATCGGGCGACAACGACGACGAGTTTCGTGAGATCGTCGAGGTCACCGATGTCGCGTACTTGGGGTGCGGCGGCACCTTCAACATCATCCTCGACGACCGTGTCCTCGTGGAGGACGAGGCGGCCGGGGTGTGTCGGCAGACCTTCACGGGGATCGGCGCGACGGTGACGTGCAACGAGGATTGCGAGGTCGAGACGTGTCTGCCGCTGAACGGGGGCCTCGCCAACAAGGCGACACACTTCAACCATTTCATCGGGGGCGACACGCACGTCGACACGCAGCACACCGACTCGCAGTGCGTCGTCAACGCTGCATGGGCGGCGGGCGCCTGGCACAGCGGCGTGGGAGGTCAGGTCACCATTGCCGGCTTCGGCCTCGGAGGCACCCACTTCAGTCCGCTTCAGCCCGACTGGCAGGACCACGGCGCAGACTCGTTCGTGGTGCGCTGCCGCGAGGAAGGGCCCGACTGCGCATCCGACGAGGACTGCGACGACGGCAACCTGTGCTCCATCGACACGTGCACGGAGCTCGGGCGTTGTGAGGCGCAGCTGGTGCCCGCTGCCGACTACTGCGGGGCCAATGGCGACGACTACTCGGTGGTGACGTGTGACGCACAGGGGCATGCCAGCGTGTCCGGGTGCGAGGGGCGCTGCGGTAAGGATGTCGAGTGGGATCGTGCGTTCTGCTGCGGCGGCGACGTGCAGGAATGCTGCCCTGGTGACGATCCATGCGATTCGGGGCTGGTGTGCGACGACCTCGGCATCTGCACCGCGGAGTGTGGGGCCGTCGGACAGCTGTGCTGTGACGACCAATCGTGTGCTCCGGGTGCCGCATGTAACGAGGGGACGTGCGAGCCGTGCGGCGACGTCAGCGAACGATGCTGCGAAGGCGAGGACGTGGACCCATGCGCGACGGTGATCGACGGCAATCCGCTCGAGTGCCATCACGACTACTGCTACCCGAGCGTCGACGGAGCTGCGTGCGATGTGCCTTGCTCGGACGACCCGGTCTCGCCCACCCAGGCGTGGACCTGCCCCAGCGGTCTGTCGTGTGGTGCAGTGGGGATGTGCCAGGACGGCTCGGGGATGGAGACCCCGACCCCATGCAGTGAAGGGATGAGCGAGGTCGAGGAGCCCAGTGGTTTCTGCGGCAACGGAATCCTCGAAGCCGACGAGGAGTGCGAACCAACTGCCGATCCCCTCAATTGCGCAGACGAGTGCTACTGCTTGCTGCCGTCCGTCAACGTGGCCAACTCGGCGGTCTGTGGGCAGAGCTAGCGTCGACTTTGGCGGTTTTCCATGGGCCACAACGCCGTCAGCGGCAGCTGCCTGGCGAGGCTGCGCTTCGAAGGCGCA
>JAHZJA010000769.1 GCA_022601155.1 Deltaproteobacteria bacterium
CATTCGCGGCCGCGCTGCGGGCGTCGGGGTGCCTGGTGGTCCTGGACGATGTCGTGGTCGGCTCGGTCGTCGAGCACTTCGTCCCCCCGAGCTCGTCCGCGTCGGTGCTGGTCACGACCCACCGGCGGCAGGTCGCACAGACGTTCCGTGGTCGCGCTCTCGAACTCGGAGGGCTCAGCCCGGAGTCGAGCCGACGGATCCTCTCGCACCATGTTCGCGACCCGCGGCCCGCCTGCGACCCGCAGGGAGTGGCCGCTCTGGGCGAAGCATTGGGTGGAATGCCCAGGAGCCTCCATCGTGCCGGGATCGCGCTGCAGCGGCAGCGCCTGGTCGAGATCTCCGCATATGTGCAGCGCCTGCGCGATGACCCTCGGTCCTGCGAGGAGCCAGAGGCCTTGTGTGTCCACGGCACCGGATTGCTGACTTCGTTCGAGTCGAGCCGACCCCATGCGTCACCGGAAGCTTGGGGCCTGCTCGGTGCCCTTTCGAAGTTCGGCGACCGATCATTTTCTATCGACCAAGCCGCGGCCGCGGGGGGCCTGAGTTCGACCATCGAGGCGCGGGCACGTCTGAGCGAATTGGTGGATCTTTACCTGATCACGCCGCCGGAGCAATTGGAGCCGAGCGGGCCTGAAGTGCAGCTTCGTTTGGGAGCGCACGCCCGGATCCTCGCGTGCGGGCTACGAGAAGAGCAACCGGCCACCAAGTGACCACTTTTTGTCACTCACTGTGTCATTGTGGGGTGTTTCCCGGTCAGCGAGGCTGCGCTCGTGCCCAGGGGGTCGAATGACCGGCGTTTGGGAGGAACGGTGGAGAGCCAATGAGAGGGTGTCGACATGAATAGATAAGTTGCTTCCATTGTCCCGAGTGCATCGATCTCGTTTTCCGGCTGTGATATCCAGGCCGATGAGCCAAAGCCAAGCGTCGAGGCCCGGGCTTCGATTCTGGCGGCGGTGGAGGAAGAATACGCGGGGGACCGGAGCGATCCCGAGCACAGCAGGGAGCTGTTTGACCCTTTCCGATTTCTTGGACGACACCGATGAGGCAAACCGATGCTCGTCTCGTCCCATTTTCGGTCAAGCCGAACATGCATGATTCCACCGGTTTGGAGGGAGCCTCCGAACACCAACTTGGAGTCGACACGAGCGTTGTGGGACGCCGACGAGCATGGTCAGGCAGCCCGGGAGTAGAGCCTCAACACACCGCCCAAGCGCTGGGCACACTCGATAGGCCCGGCACCGTAGGCGGCGACCAGAGGCTCGAGGAGTTGGTTTCCAGTTCCTTGGTAGGGCCGCTTGGTGTGATCGTGCGCGATATACTCCCACAAGATCACACGAAGGTTTCGCTCTCCGAGGGGAATGACCTTGGACGAGATTGCTCGCCGGACCGAGCCGGCAAACGCATTGAATTCCGACTGCGAGCGGCCAACCGGACAACCCTGAAGCCTTCCCGCTGAGCATCGGGAGCACCACCATACCGACGAAGATGGGCCCCTGGACCATCCCGAAACGCCGAGAAAGGGCCGTCACGCTCGCCGTCGGGCGCCGCCAATGGCCGAAGAGCACGATGGCTTCTTCGCGGCCGGGCTTGGGACCGGACGGGACAGGTTGTGACCCGCTGCACGGCAACGCGTTTGGGACGATGGGTGGTGAACCAGCCACTCCAGTGGTCACCGGCTGCCGCCTCGCAAGACCCGCCTCTCGGTCGTCTCCTCGGCAACCGAAGTGTCACATCCCAGGCCGTCACCGGCTCGCGTACCCACACCGGATTTCTGGTGTGGGTCTAAGTGCCATTCCGCGACATTCTCATGTATGTCATGTCGCTCGAATAGATTTGCAGGTTTCTTTTTCGCAGGATGCAGTTGACCAACTCGGGTCTCCTGGGTTCGGAGCCACTGCAGCGGCGCATGACCTTCGGCACGAAACGCGTCGCGAGTGCGCGGTGGGTGTAGTGTGAGGGGCTACGACGTTCTGGAGGCAGGATCCGCGAGGTCAGGGCCTAGCCGCGAATTCCTCGTGATACTGGGCGGTGTGTATTTGCGACGTGCTTAGGGCCACAAATTGAATCGCTGTACTGCACTGATTCAATTTGTGGCATCGAATAGATAAAATCCTTGTAAGTGATTCTGTCTTGTTGCTATGTTTCGGGCCGGTAGATCAAAATATGCAAACTACAACGTCATCTGTTTCGGTACTGCTGTGCTGCGTTTTTGCCGTGGGCTGTACGGCCACCGATATGCCCAGCGTGGAAACGAACATGCCCATCTCTACGCCCCTCGGTCTCGAGGCGATTGCCGACATGGCCGTCGCGGATCGTGTGTCGTTGTGCGACACGATGGCAGAGTCTCATCAGCTGGACGAAACATCGCGTGCGGAGCTGCTCGATGTCTGCGGTCAAGACGGCGAGACTTTCCTTGCTGCCTACTCCGACGTGATGGCGAGCATACCTTCCGGTCAGCGTGATGGGATCTCGGCGCGGCCAGGTTGCTACTGCTTCCGCGGGTTGCCTCCCGGCGTCGGCACGTTCCAGGCGGTGTTCTGGTCCCCGGATTTCTGGACGACCGCCTTCGTCTGCGCCGTGGCCGAAGCGAGCCCCGAATTCTACGCGTGTGGTGTGCTGTTCCCGTAGACTAGAGCTCGCTGCGGGCGCTCAACTACGACCACAACCGTTGGATGCGTGATCCGAGACAGTTGAGTCATCGTTTCATTTCATGCGTTGCGTTGGTGGTGGCCGCAGGCTGCCCGCAGGCGAGTGTCCGACACGATGGGGATCCGCTACTGGGCCAGCAGTGGCATTTGCATGACCCCATCGGCGGACAAGATCTGCGAGTGATGCCGGTGTGGGCCCAAGGCATCGAGGGGCAGGGTGTCACCGTCTCCATCGTCGATGATGGTGTCGACTCGACGCACGAGGACCTCGCCGGTGGCGTGGTGTTCGAGGACAGCAACGGCCTTGGCCCGCGCCGAACCGGCTTCGGGCCCCGGCTCGGCGGGAGCGCCGTGCACGGCACCGCCGTGGCTGGGGTCGTGGCTGCTCGGGCCGACAACGGTCGCGGGGGTAGGGGTGTGGCCCCGGGGGCACGCATCATCGCCAACGATGTCACCCTCCATCTCGGCCCGCACCAGCTCGTCGACGCGATGACCCGCGACCTGGACAGCGTCGACATCGTCAATGTCAGCTGGGGCGCTAGCGACATGACCGGCCGCCTCGTTTCCGCCATGCCCGGATGGAGCGACGCCATCGAGCGCGGTCTTGCCGAGGGCCGGAGCGGGCGCGGCACTATATACGTCTGGTCATCGGGCAACGGTGGCAGCGGTGATGTCGACGACTCCAACTACGATGGCTACGCCAACCACCCGGGGGTGATCGCGGTGGGAGCGGTGGGACGGGACGGCAAACGCTGCGCCTTCTCCGAGCGAGGAGCGAACATCTTGGTCAGCGCGCCGTCGATGGGGCGAGACGGCGCGGGTATCACGACGACCGATGTCGAAGGGCTTGGCGGGATCAACGACGGTCGACAGCGTTCCGACTACCCGGACCTCGGCTACACGAACAGCTTCACTGGAACGTCGGCCGCGACCCCGATGGTCACCGGCGTCGTCGCGCTGATGCTCTCGGCCAGTCCATTGCTCACGTGGCGAGATGTCCGAGTCATTCTCGCGCGCACGGCCCGGGTCAATGATCCGGAGGATATGGGGTGGACGGTCAATGCCGCCGGACTCGCCGTGCACGACGCCCACGGGTTTGGGGTCGTCGACGCTCACGCCGCGGTCGACCTCGCCCGCCAGTGGGTGTCCGTGGGGCCGGGTTTGACGTGGCATTCCGAGCTGACGCCAATACCGGTGCCCGCCGTCCGCGACCAGACGGCGCCGGCGGGTAAGATACTGGTCCGTGACAGCGGGATCACCCGGCTGGAGTCCGTGGAGGTGTCGATTCACGCTCCTGCGCACGAGGACTTCGGGCCTCTCGAGGTCATACTCGTCTCACCCGGCGGCACGGTCAGCACTCTGGCTCGACCGCACCCATGTAGCCGGACGTGTGGCCGCATCGACGGCTGGACATTCTCGTCGGTACGCCACATGGACGAGCCCGCCGACGGGCAGTGGACGCTCGAGGTACGCGACACCGACCACGGAGCACTCGACGGCCTGCAGACCTGGGACCTGCGGCTATTCGGCCGCTCGACATGATCACGACTTGGTGCACCAATCGTGCTGGCGACGTACCGCATCCGTGTCTCAGGCTGCCCTCCGGTAGTCACGATGGAGACCGCCAAGGACCTTGGTCGACACTACGGCGCCCCCTGGAGATCCGGTGTTCGCGGCTTGGGCCGGGATGCCTTGTCCTATGCCCTGATGTGGTCGAGTCGCGGCCCCGCGGACCATGCCCCGGAGCCAGGTCATGGTCGGCCGATGCCAAGCGCTCGCCGCGGCGCCGTCAACCAGGCTCTGAGTAGCCGAAATACGCGCGGATGCGCGAAGTAGCCGGGAAGGTTCATGGAGGCGGCCGGCGTCGCCCGAGCGCGGCTGGCTGCCCCCGCCGTGGTGACCGGAGCCGCGGTTCATGGCGCGGGGACGTCGTGATGGTCAGTCGAGTGCGTCGTGGAGGGCGGCCCAGGTGATCTCGGCGGCGTCGCCATCTCCGCGCGTCACCGCGAGCGCAGCCCCGGTGTCTCGGGTGCGGGGCGCTGGCGGTTCGTCGTCGTCGTCGAGCTGCGCGTCGCCCTTGCGCTCGCCGTCGACGAACACCCCCGGGACGTCGAGCGTGAAGGAGGCGCCGTCGCGTTGCCGGACCACGACCAGACCGCCGTGGCCCGCGTAGGGAGCACCCGGATGGTCGGACCGGTACTCGCCGACCATCAACCCGTGGTGCTGCCCCACCCAGTCCATACGACTGCCCAGCACGCGACTGCGGGTCTCGGCGATCCATCGGTGTCGGTCGCGACGACGGTCGTACAGCGCGATGGCGACGCCCGAGTTTCGACCGGGAAGGGGGCTGTGGTGAACTTCGAGGTCTCCGAAGCGGCCGACCTTCCGCGGCTGTCCGGTGCCTTCCACCCGCACCCAAGTGATGATGGCGGGATCGTCGGGGGGCGGCTCGGCCCCCTCCCACTCGGCGACCCGGATGGCGTTGTAGAGCATGTCATGGGTGGCGGCGGTGTCGCGGTCGACGACGACCGTGGTGGCGGCGACCGGCCGTCCGTTCGTCCACGGCTGGCGTGGGTAGAGCGGTCCCCGCAGCTGCGCACCGCCGGGCAGCGCGTGCGTGCGCACCTTGGCCCGCGACAGCATCAGCCGGGCGAAGCCGTGCGTAGGGTGGCCCGCGCGGAAGGGCTCGAGGCCCAGCTCGGCCATCAGCCAGCGGCGGGATCGCTGCGTGTCGCGGGGACCGATGTCCATGGTGGCGATGAGGGTGGAGTCCCCGCCGCCGGCCGTGGCCTCGCCCTCGACCTCGCATGTCTCCAGTGCCACGACCGCCGCGTCCTCGGTCCAGCCGCCGTAGACGCCTCCACCCTCCCATGCGATCGAGGCGAAGACGTGCTGGTCGCGGGTGCGGACGGTGAGGTCCATGGCCCGGCCGTCGTCGACCGCTTCGCGCAACGACCGTCGGAGGTCCGCGGCCGAGGCCGTGTCGCAGTGCCCCAACTGCGCCTCGATGTGGGCGTAGACGTCAGCGGCTTCGTCGTCAACGGGCTCATCACCACCGTGCGCGATGCGGTCGGGCGCGGGCGATGACGGGGGGCGCGGTGCGTCGTCGGACGACGGCGGCGGATCGTCACCGACGCGAGTCCACCAGGGAGCGACACTCTCGGTCTCGGCGTCTGCCCTTGCCCCAGGATCCGGTAACGTCGACCCCGGCGCGTTCGAACTCGGCGTGCACGAGGCAACGACCACGATGAGCAATCCCGTTCTCGACGACACGTGACCACAGACGCACCGCCGCGGTGCCGGGTTTCTTCACCACGTCGACAGTTTTTAGGTTCGACGAGGCGTGCGACATCGAGGCGATGATGTCGTCAGCCCGGTGGGACCGCGCCTGCACTTCCGCCAATCGGCGGGCTCGTCGTCGCCGCGCCGACGAGCCCGCAGCCGTCCCACGGTCGCCCATCGTGCCAGTGCGGGGTCATGCCAGGGTTGGGTGGTGCCAGGGTTGGGTGATGCCAGGTCGGGCGATGCGGTCCGCGCTCTGTTGTCGGTGCCCGAGACGACCGGGGGACATCCACGCCGGATCCACGAGCGCGCGGTGGAGGGCGGGATGTGAAGGTGAGGGGTGCCGGACGCCACGATGGCCTGGCGGATGCGATGAGCGTAGTGGCGGCGGCCGGGTCGACGCATGGAGGGCAGGCTGCGCGAGGCCTGGGCCGCGCCGCCAATTCACGAGTGATACCAGGGGGGGTGCATTTGTAACGCGTTTGGGGCGGTAGGTGGTGAACCGCCGCACGGCGGCGAGCCGGCGCCTCTGCGCATCCGTGAGGCGGAGCCGGCGATTGCCGAGCTGCTCCTTGAGGACGCGGTTCTCCTCGCGGAGGTAGGCAAGCTGAGCGTCCTGGTGACGGCGAAGCCAGCCGGCCACGGTGACGATGAAGAAGTGGATGAGCGGGTTGCTCACGGGGGCGCACCATACCGACGGAGATGGGCCCCTGGACCGTCCCGAAAACGCCGAGGAAGGGCCGTTATGTTCGCCGACGGACGCCGGCAATGCCGGAAGATCACGATGGTTTTCCGCGGCGGGGTTTTGGGACAGGACTTCCGTCGCACGGTCCCGCCGTCGCGCACGCGGATCACCAGCGCGTCGGGCTCATGACTTCGAGCCACTTCGTCAATCTCGACGCCATGGACGGATCCGACATGGTCTATCGGATGAGCAAGGCGGCCCTGAATGCGGCCACGGTCAACCTTGCGATGAGTCTGCGCCCCCGCAGGATTCGCGCGAGCGCGATCGATCCGGGCTGGATGCGGACGGACATGGGCGGATCCGACGCAACATGGCGGCCGCAAGCAACCCGTCGCCTGGACACCGATGCACAATGGCCGAGAGCTGTGACCCAAGGTCCGTCAGGCCACCCGGGCGGGCCACGTTTGGCCACAACGCAATGGCTACCAACATCCACCGTCGGCGCCTTGGGTCGGCGTCGGCGGATGGACGGCCGTGCCGACCGTGGCCGAGGCCGTGCTTCCTGATAGGCTGGCGGCCGGTCGCAATGCCTCCATCACACGACGAGTTCGTTGACGCGGTAGTCCACCTGGCGCTCGAGGCCGCCGGCGTGCCCCGGCCGTGGCGCATCCAGAGCGTCCCCGAGGGCATCGGCAACCACGTGTTCTTCGTGGGAGACGAGCTGGTTGTTCGCGTGGGCACCGGGACCGATGGCGCCAAGTTCCCGGCCGCAATCGCGGTGTTGCGGGCCGCCGCCGGTGTGGTGCGGGTGCCCGAGGTCGTCCACGCCGACATGAGCTGCACGGTGGTCCCCTATCCCGTCATGGTCCTGCGGCGACTTCCGGGAAGACCTCTCTGTCGCAGCTGGTCAGATCTCGACGCGGAGCAGCGTATCTCGGCGCTGGAGCGCCTGATGGAGGAGCTCGACCGTCTCCACCGCGTTCCCGACGATCGCGTCCCCGATTCCATGCGCACAGTGCCGTGGTGGGCTCGACGCGAGGCGTTCATACGGCGAGAGATCCGGCGCCAGCACGATTGCTCTGGATTCCCCACGGAGTGGCTGAGCCGTATGGAGCGGTACCTCGACGACAATTTCGACGCACTGGGCAACGCCCCCCTCGTCGGGATCCTCCACGGCGATCCCGGGTGGGGCAACGTGCTGTTCGACGGTGCCGAGTTCTGTGGTCTGATCGATCTCGACGAGACGCGCTACGGCCCGTCGGACGAGGACTCGTGGCAGGTGTTGTTCGAGGCGGGTATCGAGGCAGAGCAGTGGATTCCAGCCGAGTGCCTGGCCCTGCTTCCTGGACTCGACCTCTCCGCTCCCGGTGTCCTGGAGCGATACGTCATCCGAGAAACCGAGAACATTCTGCTCTTGCTCACCGGCGAACTGAGCTGGAAGACACCCGAAGAAGCGCGCGAGGACGCGCACGAGACCTATCGAGACGCATTCGATAGTGACGACATGGCGCGCCTACTCGAGCAGCTCGTGTGAGAGTCCGGGGATGTTGACAACGAAGGCGAGCCGTCTCCTGGCGCTCCGGTCGCCGCGGGACCTGGTTTACATAGGGCTGAATTATCGGAAAACCGCGGGCCCTGGTACGAGTGGCATCTGCTCGGCAAAACCCGAGGGCGGCCATTGGTGCCGAAGGGACTTCCAGAACGCCTCGATCATCGAGTTCGATTCGGGTATTTCGACCTGGGCCAGCACGCGCCGGAGCGGGGATGCTGCCAGCAGGTCGTCGACGGTCTCGATCCCGGAATCGGTCATCAAGGACACGACACCACCACCAAGGAATCTGGCGGCTTGTTCGACAACCGCGGTGGTCGTTCGGCCCATGACTCGTCCCTGTAGATCCCATGCCAGGATCTTGCGCGAGAAGTTGTCGATGACCGCATGAAGGTAGAGAGGGTAGAAATTTGGCAGGAAGTAGAACGCGGCCTTGGCCCGGACTGGGGTGAGTTCGGCCTGGAGAGCCGCGACGTCGGCGTCTTGGGGGGTGGCGGAGACCACAGGAGGACATCCGCGGCGGATCCAGGTCCTGGCGGTGGAAGGGGGAATCCGCAGGTGGGGGAACAGCCGGGGATTTCCGGTTGCGACGATGGCCTCACGGATCTTGTGGTCGTAGCGGCGGGGGAGGGTACGCATGGCGGGCGCCCGACGCTGGACGAGATTGGCGGGAGCGGCAAAATTCTCCAACGATCTCACGCGGCGCGCATTTGCAACGCGATCTGTACGCAATGTCATGGCCCGTAGCACGGAGCCAGGTCATGGTCGGCCGATGCCATGCGCTCGTCGCCGCGCGGTCAACCTGGCTCGCAAGTAGCCGTAATCACGCGCGGATAGATGAAGTAGCCAGCACGGAAATCACTCGCGGATGAACCAAGTAGCCAGCACCGACCACGAAATCGTCGCGCTCGCGGTCCACTGCGTTTGTCACAGACCAGAGGCCGGGGTCTACCCCGGGTGAGGAGCGCAGCATGAACCTCAATCGATGGAGAGCTGAGACGGTCCCGGCAACGGGGGGTGTGGACCCCCTGGCGAGGATGAAGGCCTCGAGGAGCAGAGCGAGTTCAAGGGGCTAGTCCATGTCGACTCCAACACGGAGGCGATTCGCTCCACCCGACGGGTCGGAGACGATCGACGAGTTCGGGATGGAACCCAATCAATCCAAGCTCGAGGCGACCGTCATGCCCGAGTGGACGCCTGCGCCCTGCCAGTCTTGCGGTTCCTGCAGACTGCCCAACGAACGCCGTAGAGCCGACGGCGCGCTGGCACTCGAGGGCCGACAGCCGCAAAACCACTACTCTCGCTAGATTTCATTGGACGTAGCTGCAACCGCAAATCTGGAGATCGTAAGATGATGTACCGTGTACTTCTAGCAGCGGCGCTTTTGGCTTCTCAGAGCGGATGTGCTCTTTTCGTGTGGGCTCCGGGGGGGCCTATGGTTCAGCAGAGGGCCTCGATTGACCTCGCCTGCCCCAAGGGCAAGATCGACGTCGAAATGCTGTCCGGTCACAACGAACGTGGACAGGGCGCGACATTCGCTGCCCGCGGTTGTGGAAAGCAAGCGATCTACATTCGCGTGGACTCCACCGCCGTGCACCTCGATTCGGCAGTGACCCAGGTTCCGGGGGGTTGAGGCTGTCCCGCCTCAATCATCGTGTGGAGGGCGTTTAGGCGCAATCCCGTGATGCCCCATTTCCCATCAGCGGAGATTCGCATCATGGCGGTGGATTGGCGCGGCTTCAGTTGGACGACGTCGCCCGGAACTGAGGGGTTTTGGCGTCCGCAAGGGTGCCGGCAAGGCGAAGGGGCCGGAGGTCTCGCGAAGTCGCCCGAGGAGTCGAGTCGCGGTCCCGCGGACCATGCTCAGGAGCCACGTCATGGTCGGCTCATGCCGCGCTTGTCGCTGCGCCGTCAACGAGGCCCCCAAGAAGCCGAAATCATGCCCGTATGAGCGAAGTCGCCAGCACGGGCGCGGCGTTCGTGGAAGTCGCCCAGTGGAACGAGGGCGACCCGCCCACGGACATCGACGGTGACCCCCGCCCCGCGGGTGACAGGGGCCTGGACTACGCAGGCGCCGACATACCGTAGTCAGCATCTAGGACTCAACCACGGTCTACGCGTTTCACGACACGCACCCCATGCGGCGTCTCCGGACAGACAGGCGAAGCGTTGCAAAAAGTGCCTGCCCTCCAGTCGAGATCGTCATCGACGTGGTCCATGTCATCAACTACGCTCCGGCGATGTTGCGAGCCACCTGGCTGGGGCTGCTGATCGTCGGATGCACCTCCGCCGTCGAGCACCAAGCCGGCC
>JAHZJA010000770.1 GCA_022601155.1 Deltaproteobacteria bacterium
AATCCCGGTCCCAAGCGCCGCCCCTCCGACGAGGAGCAGCGGGATGTGCAAGGAGGCACACGACGGGCACAGACCGAGGATCGACAAGCCCGCGACGAATACCGGGCTGCCAGTCGCCGTGAGCAGACCACCGCCCACCAACCACCCGGTTCCGTTTTGGCCGGGTAGCGGCGGCGCGACACGGACGCGCATCGACGTGACCCCACTCTTGGGCAACACCAAGATTGCGCCGGTCTTGGCCTGGAGCAGCGTGAACGTGTCGCGCTGCACCGCACCCACCCGCGCAGGGTTCGACCCCCCTTGAGCTCGAGCTCCACCTGGAAGCCATCCACGCCCTCCCAGGCCGCATCGAACGTGGCCTGGTCGGCACCCTTCGGCATCCCGGCGATGGGCGACGGGGGCGGCGGCGGTGGAGGATCTCGCGGGAGTGGCGACGGTGGGGCCGGTCAGGGCCTCGGGGTTCGGGTTCGGCTTCGGGCTCGCGGCTCGCGGCTCGGCTCGGCGTCGCACCACCGCCGCAGCGGCCACCGGGTCGCCATGGCCGATCCACTCGAGCGCTTCGGCGGCCACGCGCTGCGGATCACGCAAGAGGCTGTCGTAGGAGACCACGTGCATGGGGTAGCCGCGGATGGCGAGGTCGCGGATCAGGGCGTAGTTGCTGCACCACCCCTCGAGTGCAGGCGGCAATCCGCCCGCGTCCGCGCGTACTCCGGTCTGCATGGCCAGCACCCGCCGGGTGGACACCACGTACTCGCGCCAGCTCCGAACGATGGCGATACAGCGAAACGCGACGTCGGTGCGGATCAATCCCGCCACGAAGATCTTGACCGCGTGGTCTCTGGTCTGCTCGGGAGCCAGGTAGGCCCCCGTCAGCGGATGCGGATTGGTACGGAAGTAGACCCCCGCCATCAGCTCCGACTCGAAGAAGCCGTCGGGGTTGGCTGACCGCAGCAGTGCTCCCCAGCCTTCGGCAAACCGATCGCCGATGAAGGGCAGCCCCGCCGCAACCAGCAGGTGCATCCACATCGACGTACCCGAGCGTTTCGTTCCGGTGACGACGATCATGGCGCGGGCGCCAGCGCGAGCCTCAAAGCGTGCGCAGATAGGCCGAGAAGATACTCGAGCTCGATCCGTCGATGTCGATCGCCGACGCGACGGTCGTCCCAGCAGGCAAGGCCGCTCCACGTGATACTCACGGCCGGCGGCAGCCCCTGGTCTAGTCGGTGAACCAGTAGAAGACCATGCGACGGCAGTGGCTCGACGTAAAGACGTCCACCGCGGCGAGTCGACCCTCCCACTTGTCTTCGACGATGTCGGCACAGCGAGCGGTCATGCGTTCGAATCCGAAGTTCGCGGTGACGAAGGGGTTCGGGGTCCACCGCTGCATCTGGCCAATTTTGTCGAGCGGCGCTTCGCCCACGGCCGTGCGCGCTGCTTGTCGAACATCGAGCACGTAGTCGCGCTGTTCCTCGAGGTCTTCGTAGGTGCCAAGGTTGGCGTGCCCGCCGATGAAGTGGTCGAACTCGTAGGCCAGCAGGTGGTCGTAGACCTGGAAATATGCGTCGATGTCTTCGGCGATCGCGAACTCGTGCACCGGAATCCACTTCGGAAACGCGATGTCGATCATGCTCAGCACTTTCTGTTCGGGCAGATAAACCGCGATGTTCCCGGGGCCGTGCGCCGGCCCGTAGTTCGCGAGCTCGATGCGAACGCCGCCCACCGTCAGGGTGTGCCGATCCGAAAACGTGACACCGGGAGCGCGCCGCTTCGGATCTTGGCGCTCCGCGAGGATCTCGGCGGTGCGCTCGTGCGCAACCACGGTGGCGTCGGGAAAGAGATCCGCGCGGCCGATGTGGTCCGCGTGCGAGTGGGAATAGATGAGGTGGCTGACCGGCTTGTCCGTCACCTCCGCGACCGCATCCAAGTACGCCTCACCCAGCGAAGGGGGCGCGTCAAGAACGACGACGCTCTCGGACGTGACGACGAACATCGTGTTGTGGCTCCACCCGCTGACGAACCACGCTCCCCCCCCGAGCTCCTCGAGGTAGTACCCCTTGTCAGGATCCACGGGATGCTCGGCGGACGCGGCAGGAACGGCGTCGTTGAGAACCCCCGTCAGCGCGAGCATGTCCTTGAGCGGTGTCACCAGCACAACGACCCAAGTCGCCAGCAAGACCACGGCGCCCACCAGGATCCGCTGCGAGCGTCTCGACGCCGCAAACATCACAGAACGTCGTTCTGAAACGATATTCGAGCCTGTTGCGTCCGTTTCGATGTTCGTGATCATTTATTTACCGTTTCGCATATAATATAAAGAACCGACAGCGAAGCGTCAACGCAATTCTATGCGAAACGGTAGGAAATCGACGAGTACTCATCGCCGCAGGGGACGACCCCGGAAGTTCGATGAGTCAGAGATTCTCGACGCCATCACCGAGGAGTTTTGGCGGAGCGGATTTTCGGGGACCTCCCTCGATGCTCTGTCGTCTGCGACCGGACTCGCCCGCCCGAGTCTGTACGCTGCCTTCGGCGACAAGGAGGCGATGTACGTCGCCTCCTTGCAGAACTTCTTAAGGCGCATCCAAGCCGCGACCGAGTCCGCGTGGGACCCCTCGGCACCGTTGGACCAAGCCCTCACCGCAATCTTCGACGTCCTGATCGACCTCTACACAACCCGAACCGACGCCGCCCGCGGCTGCTTGGTCGTCTGCACGGCCGCCACCGAGGCGCCCACCCACGAGAACGTAGAACGAGAGCTCGTCCGCGTGCTCGCCCACGTCGACGCCAGCTTCGCCGCCTTGCTCGAGGCCGCCAGGCAACGCGGCGAACTCGGTCCTGATGTCGATGTCGACACCCTCGCCGCGGTACTCGCCGGAATGACGCATAGCCTCGCGGTGCGGGCCCGCGCGGGTGAGGGAGCAGAGCGGTTGAAGCGGCTCGCTGCGGCGGCGGTGGAGCTGCTTGGGATCGAGTCGGGCGCAGCGGACAAGGCGTGAGCCCGCGGGGGGGGAAGCGGCGATCGGCATCGGGTCCGGTGGCGAGACGGATTTCGGCGGTGGGTCCCAGCGGCCGGATTTGCGGACCCGCCGGCGCGGGTGGATCCGCTGAGGGACGCTGCGGAGCGGGCCAGCGTGAAAGCGAAGCCGTTTGCCAACTCACGTGCCGGCGAGGCCCCCGTAATCGGTCGCTACACGATTCTTAAAGTGCTTGGGGAGGGCGGTATGGGGACCGTGTACGCGTGCTTCGACGACAAGCTCGACCGGCGGCTTGCGCTCAAGCTTCTCAAGGGTCTGGTGGCTCGTCTGGGGCTGCCGAGCTCGTCCCGTGTCTCCAGGCGCGGGACGACAAATTCCGTCAATGGGGCTCGAGCCCCGAGCCCCGAGCAACGCGGGATCACAGCTTCGGGTAGCTAGGTTCGCGAAGACTCGCCCTGGGCCGAGGCTCGAGCCCCGAGCAACGCGGGATCACGGCTTCGGGCAGCTAGGTTCGCGAAGACTCGATCGTGAAGCGATGTGCTCTCATGCGCAGAACGACGTTCATCCGCTAACGCATACCCCTCGGCGGTTGGGAGCGTCGCCGGCCGCGGCGGCCGAGGTCGGCGTGGCCCTCCCGCCCACGCTGACCGCTCAGTTCGACGGGGAC
This sequence comes from Deltaproteobacteria bacterium, assembly GCA_022601155.1. Lineage (GTDB taxonomy): Bacteria > Myxococcota_A > Polyangia > Nannocystales > Nannocystaceae > Paraliomyxa. The sequence goes on from JAHZJA010000770.1 coordinate 3,643, forward strand.
ACCCTCCACGTCGAGTCCGTCTCGTTCATCGATCCCAAACCCAAGCCCAGCCCCCACGACATCCTCTACTCCATCGGGCTCCGGAAGTCCGAGCAGGGCGTGCTGGCCTGCGTCGTCCTCGAGCACCAGTCGACGCCCGACCGGATGATGGCGGCCCGCTTCCTCTCCT
>JAHZJA010000771.1 GCA_022601155.1 Deltaproteobacteria bacterium
ACTGCACAGGCCCGGGCCACCTTCGAGCGAGCCGTCGAGCTCATGAGTGCGCTCCCCGGGTCCAGCCGAGACCTCGCGGCCACCCTCGACAACTTGGCCAAGCTGGAGACGGGCGAGAAGAACTTCGAGCGTGCTCTCACCCACGGTCACGACGCTCTCGCGCGACGGATTGCGATGGAGGGCGACGATGCGGTCGCGGTGGCCACCACCCGGGTGGCGGTGTGCCGAACGCTTCGGCTCGCCGGTCGCCACGCGGAGGCCTTGGAACAATGCGAGCACGCGCTCGAAGTTCTCGAGGCGGGATCCAAACCCGAGCAGCTCCCGTGGGTCGTCATCGCCCACAATCACGCGGCCAAGGCCAGCGCTGCCGCGGGGCTGCACAGCCGGGCGGCGACGCATCGGTCTCGCGCCACCGCGGCCCGGGAACGTCTCGCCGAACGGGCCGCGCCCTGATCGGTCAGTGTGGCAGCCCGTCGCTGCCACACTCGCCGCTGACGAGAGCGGCCAGCAGTAGGCGTCGCTCGGGCGTCGATCTGGCGATTCGCTCGTTGGCCGTTGCGAGGACATCGCCTTCCCAGAACCCACCAGAGTAGATTCTCTTCTTCTTGAAGCTCACCGCGATCGCGCCGTGCAGCGAGGGGTTGTTCTTGACATGCGGGTGCAGCGGCAGGCTCACGTCGCCTGCGAACACGAAGCGCTTCCACACCGTGAAGACGACCTCACCGTATTTGTCGACGAGCTGGAACTCGTTGCCCGACGGGTGATCGGTGGCGACGACGGTGCACATCGGCGGGGCTCCGGCGGGGCCGGTGGCGCTGAGGAAGTCGTCGTCGGCAATGATCAGTCGTTGTTCGAACACACCAGGGGTGGTCTGCCTCGAGACGCTCCCGCCCAAAATGTCCCAGATGATCGTGTCGGGGATGTCGTCGTCGTCATCGTCACCCGCACGGACCTCGATATCTCCGTTGCCTGCGTAGTCATCGCCAGCTCCCCACATCCGTAGGTCGAGATCGTCGTGCGACTCGGTGGCGGTGCATCCTGCGGTCAAGACAGCGGCGAGCGCCGCGACAGTGGTCAGTCCTTGAATTCCCATCGCTCAATCCCATGAGCAAGTGCAGTGCCAACTTCTCGTCACACTCGAATCTCGACGTTGGATCGGCGGTGTCACGAAGCCGATGTCGATGGTTGAACGAGAGCGGGTCGCCGAGGACCGGTGTTTCCAACACACCACGGTCATGTCTTCGTTTCGAACGCACTTTTTTCGCCGCGCATCAGCATCGAACCGAGGGGCAATGCCCGACGACCACCGAGCGATGAACGTCCGCAATTGGGGCGGGGCACGACGCCGCGCTGCCCCGAGCAATGGCAATGCTCCCCGATTGCGGGGCATCTATGGTCGTCGACGAAAAGGTAATCGGCCCGAACATCAGTGTCGGTCGACACTGCGTTCGGGGTGGTCTGACCCTTCGTCGGGAAATCTCTTGCTGCCACAACGAACGCCCGCGTTGTGACGCACGGTTGTCCGGGACACCCTGATGAACGGTGAGAGCGAGGCTGGTGTTCACGCCTTTGGTCCGCGCGGTCTCTCACGATGAAGCGCCCCGCGCTCTTCGTGTTGGACTGCCGCGGTCGGTCGGTTCGTCAGCCATTCGAAGGCGAACCGCGACGTGGATCCACTGCCGACGTCGAGCCGACGTCGCTACGGAGCCTCATGACCTGGCCTTCGTCGACGGTGTTCGCGGTCCACCGACGAGCGAGCTGACCAAGGCGCTGCACGGCGTCGGTTGCGAGGAGGGAACGCAATGCACTGTCGCCAAGCTGGTCACCAGCTCGAGCATCCTGGGCGAAGACACCGACGTGGCCACCGCCAACCGAAATTTCGGTGAGACCAATGAGCGCCGTGGGAAGTGGCAGCGCCCGGTCGTGGCGCAGCGCTATTTCGGGGCCCCGCTCGACCCGGCCGACTCCATTGCGACGGCGACAACGTCATGGGCGCGGTCCACCCCTGGGTCGAGACGGCAGATGTGCCGGCGCATCGGGCACCGTGCCGCCTCGACGCGCCAGGCTCGTGCCCCCTCGTCAGGGCCGCTCGACCCCATCGGCGAGGTCGGCGAAGCGCTCGGACACGGTCGCGGTGGACATCACGAACAGTCCCTCGCCGCCCGCCAACCCAAACGCATCGAAGCGCATGTGCAGCGGATCCGCCACGACATAGGCGTGGCCACGGCGATCGCTCCACGTGATGCTTCGTTCCTGCTCCTCGGGGACCATGCCCGTCTGGGTGATCGACGAGATCTGTCCCGCGATCATGCCCTCGAAGAAGCCCTTGAAGGTTCGCTCATCGCCGGCTGCATCGGTGGCGAGGATCACCACGACGACCTCGCCTGCGTTCTCGTCGCCGTAGACCCACCCCCGCGTATCCTCGCGGGCAGGCAGGAACTGCTTGGCCAACTTCGGCCGCGCATCGAGGTTGTCGCCCGGGTCGGGGATCGAAAATCCCAGGGTCGGATGGCGCAGCGTCCCGTCGGCGCGCTGAAGGTCGGCCGTGGGAGCGGGGGGCGGCCGGTCGTCGGTTCGCGTCGCCGCGAGGTACGTGATGAGCCCCAGCGTCCCCAGCACCACGGCAGCCAGGGCGCCGCCCACCAGGCGGGCGGCGAGGGTCTTGCCGGTCTGCGACAGGTACGAGACCCCGAAGGTCGCCAGGATCACGAACAACGAAAACCGGCCGACACCCTCGCCGAACCGCTTGGGGTCCGCGACATCCAGGACGACCGCCAGTGTTCCGGTCAGCACCACCACGAGGACGAAGGCGATGCCCGCGTGCAGCAGCCCCCGACCCAGTCGAAACTCTCCCGTGCTCGCCATTGCCGTCGACTGTAGACCGAAATGACCGTCGCAGACGAAGCCGACGCACGGGAGCTGGCGCGCCAGCTCAGATCCGGCCGATGAAGTGGGTCCCCGTGAGCCCGTCGAGCGCGTCGGCAAGACTGCTGGCGTCGGTGATGAGGCCACGTCGGCCACCACGCTCCAAGAACTCGTAGATGG
>JAHZJA010000772.1 GCA_022601155.1 Deltaproteobacteria bacterium
GGTGCACACGAAGATTCGAGCGGAGGTGAGGCTCATCGGCGAGCCTTCCAATGTATCGAGCAGGCTTCGAGGTCGAGGGTTTCGCGGCCAAGAGTCGTGGACGCATCGATTCGGTCGGATGCGTCGCCTCCGGACCTACTCCATCGACAACATGCAGGTCATCACCCACGGACCCTCATGCTCATCTCGTTGGGTCGAGCTCACTCGGGGTGGACCACGGGGTGACCCTCTCGACCGGTGAAGACCACGAGGGCTCGGTCGTCCTCGCCGGGTCGGAAGTGCCCCCCCTTGTTCAGCGGCGGCTGCCCCAGCCGTGCCAAGAACACCTCGCGATCGTCCGGGCGGTCGAGCTCGATATCGATTCGACACATCGTGGCACGACACTGCACCGTTGTGAGCTGTAGCCCCGCGAACGACTCCGACCCGAAGGCCTCGATCATCTGCTGCTCCTCTCGCTCGGCCCAGGCCGCATCGAGGCCTTGTTGTTCGAACGTATCGTCATAGAATTGTTCCTGCTCCGCGTGACGCTGCTCGGGATCCGGCTCGGGCTCGGGCTCGAGCGCCTCGTCGGGAGAGTCGACGCGTGGCTCGCTCGAGTCCGGGAGCGTGGACACCTCGTCGAGGTCACCGCGAAGGGTTCGGAGTTCGTGACGGAGATCGGCGACCTCGCGATCGTTGGCGCTCACAGCCGTCGGTGCCGACTCCGTGCGACGCTCCGACGGCGGGGATGCGCGCGACGTCGTCTCCCTGTCCGTCCGGACATCAACCATCCACATGCCCGTTCCCGCCACCAAGATCGCAACGGTTCCAGCCACCCATATCATCTTCATCGTCATTGCCTTTCGGTCGTGAGCACGGCTGGTCGACGGTCAGCGACCAGCCGTGCTCACAGTTCAAGCTACGAGCCCGCGCGTGAGTGCTTCCTTGCCACACAGGGCTCGAATAGAGTCGAGATCGCGCCTAGCTCTCGTTCCACCGGATCGAGCGAATCGAGGAATCCCCCCACGGACTCTCTGCCGCGGGCGGCACGTCGCAGCGCACGACGACTTGGCTGCTGGCATCGCCGGAGGCGAGGTTCCCGTCGGCGAAGGTCAGCGTGTCATACCCAAGGTCGTCGAGGCTCGTGGAATCAGACGGACTCCAGCTGCCCGCGCCCCACCTATTCAGCTCAGCGGCCCAACACGTGATCTCATAAAGGGGCGACTGCGCGTTGACGTAGACTTGGATCAGGTCGATATCGGGATCTTGCCGAAGAAGCGGACAACCGAACGAACGGGGGATGGAATCGTCATTCACGACACCCCCGCCCAGAGTGTAGTTGAGCACCCCCGCGTTCTGCTGATACATGTCTACACAGTTCCAGCCAGGAATGGTCCCGGCACTCGCCGCCCCGGGCGACACGAATACTCCCGCGCATGCCGCAGCAGCGACGGCCATGGGGGCCTTGTAGTTGAGCAGTGACTTCATGGTTGTAGTTCCTTGTTCGAAGTAGTGTGATCGCCCGAAGCATGACCACACTCGTAGAGGGCCAGGATTCCTCTGGCATTTGATCGGCGGCCCACTCTTCGCTGCGTTCTCGCGAAGGGCAGAGCGCCGATGATGCTCCGGACCCTACGTTAGTGAGCGGTGCGGGGTGTTTGATCGGTGGCGTTGTGATCTTTTCTTCGAACAGGGCTCGGATGCTCGCTCTCAACGATCAATCGTCTCGATCCTTGCCCGACAATCAGAGCTCTTCCTGGCGCACGGTGCACCCTGCTCCATCGAGAACACCGGGGTCAGCAGCCATCCCGCAGCAGACACACGGCTCGCCCCGCATCATCGACGCCCCACCACGTCAGGATGGGCAGGATGTGACCGTAGACCGCGTTGGGCTCCAGCCGCGTCGCCTGCGAGGGAAGGGCCGTGTCGATTCCACAGTGCCACGGCCCTGTCCACCCGCAGAACTCCGGGCTCCCGCCATCGGCCTCGGTGCAGCCGCTTCGGTGGATGCCCACCACCACGGGGCGCCTCGACGGGTCGTAGTAGTAGTACGGCCCTCCGCCATGGCCGACACTGGTGACCTGCGATGTCGCCAGCACCCGAGACCACCCGCTGATCGGGCTCGGCGCTCGGAGGGCACCACCGGTGAGCTCGATCGGCGTCGGGTTGCCCCACGGTCTGTTGGCACCGCGAGCCCAGCGTACGGGACTCCGTAGCTCGCACGTGGGATCGTGCTCGACGGGATACCCCTTGTGGTGGAGCGGCGAGGCGGTGAGGGCGTCGTCGGCCCGTGGGGTGATCCCGAAGTACTCGGTTCCGACGCGGCGTTCGGTGATGGCAACCGCCCAGTCGAATGCCCCCGCACGGTCGTGCTGCGGCCACTGCTGGGGGACGTAGACCCGCACGAAGTCCACTGCGCTCGCGTCGTCGTCGTGCCCGGGTCCTGCTCTCCAGTCGGCACCATCCTTCGGAAGCGCCGCTCCCACCCTCCACAGGCAGTGGGCCGAGGTGAGGATATGAACGGGCCCGATCTGCACGCCGGCGCAGTTGGGGCCCAGATGCACGGTGCCTACCGCACGCAGCGGGAACGTGTCCGGCTCCGTGTAGAACACGCGACCGGTCGAAGGATCGCCCTCGCGCCCGAGCCGCTCGGCGGAGTCGGGATCGTCGACGGCGTGGCCCAGCGTCAGACCCCGGCGTACCGCGAGTCGAGACAGCGAGAGCATGTCGTTGGAGTCGGTGACGAGTCGATAGGTCACCGGGGCGCGCGGGTCGGCCGCCCAGATCACGTTGGCGGTACCCGAAGCCTCCGCGCCGGTACGGTCGGTCGACCCGTCGCGTCGCGGCTCGGGCAGCCCCAGCTCGGCGCCCAGCCAACGTGATGGCCACGGAGGCGTGTCCTGCTCGACGGGTCGCGCGAGCTCGCGGGTGAACGGCGGAAAAGCCCCCTCATCGGTCGGCGAATCGTGACCTCGAGCTCCGGCCGAGGCGAGCCACAGAACCAGCCCTAGGGTCAGGCCACCGGTTGCGACAGCCACCGGCCGCGCCCATTCATGGGTGAACGTGCGGCAGCGCGCCCAGACCGAGCTGGTGTATTCGGCGACCTGCCGCAGCTCGTCCGCGAGCTCCGACATGCTGTCATGGCGGTCCCGTGGGTGCTTGGCGAGCGCACGTTGCACGAGGGCCGCGATGGCGGGGATGATGGGTTTCGGTGCCTCGATTGAACCCAGCGCGGGGGCGGGATGGGTCAGGTGTTGAACCGTCAGGTCTGCGACCGAGGGGCCAACAAAGGGTCTTTGACCCGTGAGCAACTCGAACGCGACACACCCCAAGGCATATACGTCCGAGCGCGCGTCGATGGGCTCTCCTCGCAGCTGTTCGGGGCTCATGTAGCCCGGGCTTCCGAACAGATCACCCGTGTGGGTGATCTGCGGCGCGCCGGGCTCCGGGGAATTGGGCTTGGCAAGTCCGAAATCGATGATCTTGCACGACTCGTCGACCGTGCCCGATCGCATGATCATGATATTGCTGGGCTTGAGATCACGATGAACCACGTCATTGGCGTGGGCACATCGAAGTGCACTGATCAGCTGGGTGAGAATGGGGTATGCCCGGGCCCATGGCATGGGGCCGTCTCGGCGGAGGACCTCGCTCAAGGGCTCGCCGTCCAGCAGCTCCATCACGATATAGGGGTCTCCGTGCTCATCAGTGGACACGTCAAAGATCTCGACCACGTGGGGGTGCTTGACCGCCGCCGCGGACTGAGCCTCGCGAATGAAGCGCAGCCGCGATTGATCACGTCCTGCGTGCTCGCGCTGGAGCCGTTTGACGGCAACCCGAGTCTGGAGCCCCGTGTGCTCGGCTTCCCAGACTGTGCCCATGCCACCCCTGCCAAGGCGCCGCATGAGCCGGAGGTTGTCTCCGAGCACCACATGAGTTGCGACCGGTGCGCCCCGACCTCCAATCCGCTCGAGTAGCACGTTGCGATGGGAACCGATGAAAGAGCCCGTCGTGCGCTCGGGGAGTCGCAGTTGCGTGTTGGCCACTGTCGGCTTGGTACTTTCTCGCGAAGCGCCCATTGCGCAATTTTGGTGTTCACCCAACGATGGCTATCCTGATGCGATGCGCGATGATGAACTTCTGAATCGCTGGTGGCAGGGAAATGGTGAATCGGGACAGACGCTGGTCAAGCGGCACTACGATTCTCTATTCATGTTCTTTTGGGGGAAAGTGGACGAGCAAACCAGTGCGGACCTGGCTCAAGATACGTTCGAGACGTTGTGTGAAGGCCAGGGCAAGTTCCGGGCAGACTCGTCCGTGCGCACCTACCTGTTCGGTATTGCGCGCTGGAAGCTGATCGATCACTTGCGCAAATCACGCAAGCGACGGGCCCGCTTCGATCCGCTTCGCGACGGGATCGACGCCGACCTGGTCGAGCAGTCGATCTCTTCGTTCTTTGCGCAGCGTCAGCAACAGGCGTTGCTGGTCCGCGGTCTTCGTTCTCTGCCACTGGACGATCAGCTGGTGCTCGAGCTCAAGGACTACGAAGCCCTGTCGGCAAAGGAGATGGCCGCGATCTTCGAGGTTCCCGCCGGCACCATGGCCGGGCGGATCAGCAGAGCCCGCGGACGGCTCCGACTCGCCGTCCAAGAGCTGGCGACGAGCACTCAGCTCACCGACGAGACCCTCGAGAGCCTCGATTCGTTCTTCCGTGGAGTTCGAGATGCCGCCCGAGACGTCTGCGTTCCCTCGTGAATCGTGGGATCGTCTCAGGCGCCGGGCGACGCGAGCACCGTCGAGCGCGGCACTCGCCCCAGCAGCCTGTGGTGAAACCCTCGTGGGTCGGAACGCCCTCAGCGTGGCCTGTGCCAAGGCGCGAAAGAGGGCGTTTTTCCGGGCGCAAACAACCGATGAGAAACGAAAGGCATGGGCCACGGGGGCGGTGTTACGGCGGCGCGAGGGCTTCACCACGGGCTGCGAGGACCTCGCCCGGAACGCTCAGTGCAGTCCCTGTGTGGAGAACTGGCACCACGTGCCCGCGGTTTCATCGGTCCCGTTGAGGAACTCCGCGTTGTCCAGGCCGCTCGCCTCCGAGTAGTCGATCCACCGCTGGCCCGTCTCGTGGCTGAAGCACACCGCATCTTCGCTTCCATCGCCATTGACGTCTCCGAAGCGAAGCGTGTCATACGGCCCCGTGCACCAGTCGTTCGCCGGCCCCGACCAGTCGGTGGTGCCATATCGTGCACCAACCGGCCCATTGGGCCTATCGACCCAGAACCGACCGTTGTCTCGATCGAAGCACACCAACTCCTCGATCCCGCCGCCGTTGAGGTCCGCCAGGAACAGCTGGGTCCCGCCCCCCTGGCACCACGGAGTACGGGTCTCGTCGGTCGCCCCCAGAACATTGCCCGCCCCGCCCGAGCGGTCGATCGAGACGGTGCCGCTGCGGGTATCGTGACACAGCATGTCGTCGGCCTGGCCACCCCCGAGGTCCCCCACATGGAGCCGCTGCCATCGCTTCTGGCACCAGGGCGACACCCGAGACTCGTCGGTACCCAACCAGCCGTTGGATCGGAGGTCGACATACCGGGCCCCGGTGCCAAAGTCGTGGCACAACCGATCGATGCTCCCATCATTGTCGAAGTCGCCAAAATGTATATTCTGGGTGGCCCCGTTGCAGAACGGCACCTGGGTCCACCCCTGTGCGCCCGTGAAATTGGCGTTGCCGGTCGCGAGGTCCCACGAAGTCAGGCCACTGTCGTAGTTGTGACACACGACGTCTTGGCGACCATCGCCGTCGACGTCGGTGGTAAAGAGTCGATCCCCGGGCAACTTGCAGAAGTTGGTATTGGCGTCCTGGTCGGTGGCCCCAAAGTCGCCGCTGGGAGACGCCAGGTCGACCCAGAGCCTGCCCGTGGCCACCGAGTTGCACAGCAGATCGTCGCGTCCGTCGAGGTTGTAGTCCCCCAGGTGGTACGAGCCGGAGTACGTCTCTCGTCGCTTGGGGCTGGGCCAGATCATCAGGTTGTCGAACTCCGAGGCCTCGGGGATGTCTCGACCCGAAGTCGCCGTCCACGGATCGTTGGGCATCACGCCGGGCTCGCTAACCCGCATGTACGCGTGCTCGAACCCGACGTGGTAGTGGGCCAAGCCGCTCTCGTTGACCGGGTCGCGAAAGACATGGCGCTCGACTCCGTTGATGGTCTCCGCCAAGCCCAGCGTCACGTGGGTGTGAGTGCCACCCGCATTCCCGTGCGCTCCCATCCGGCCAAGGTAGTCCCCCGCGTCCACGAACACTCGTTGTGCCGGCTCGACATAGGCCTCCGCGGGAATGTTGGACCCGGGATAGTCATTGCTGGGGTTTTGCATCCCGCCCGCGGTGTTGGGCGAGCCATCGGGCAGCGTAGGCTCGGGCGAGTTGGGACAAATCCAGCTCGGGATCGTGCCCGTGATCAGGTGGGCAGCCAAGAAGGTGACGCCATCATCGCGCATGATGGTCACGAAGTTGCCGCTCCGTACCGAGATCGTGGAGTCCCAGTTCGTGTCGAACGCAAGCCCTCGCCAGCACGAGATGACCTCGCCGCTGATGCCCGCGTAGATCGGCAGCCCCCACCCCCCCTCGTTCGGTTCGTCGTTCTCGGCATTGCCGACCGGCGAATACCCAGGGTTGTAGAACGACCACGACCCTTGCCAGTCGATGAGTTTGAAGTCGTGCCAGCCTCCCAGCGAGTCGGAGATCCGCATGAGCTGGTTTCGGGTCAGGTCCTCGACCCGAATCGGAGGGTGGATCTCTAGCGCAGGGATATCGATGATGTCGCGAAGCTCGTGTGGTTGTTCCGGTTCACCGGAGAAGTCGATGTCGACCTCCTCGGACGCACAACCAAGGGCGAGCACGGCGAGGAGTGGGACAGGGGCACAAACGGTCGGTCTTGTGTTCATATCATTCTGAAGATCGAGCAATGCTCGGCATGGACCACCGGAACCCACACAACAGAGCCTCGTGAGCCGATGGTCGTTGGACGCGGTGCACAGCGCCGTACACCATGGAGCGGCGGCCCGGAGGGCCTTTGGCAGCACAACGATGCTGCGACGTCGCGGTGAGCGATGCCCCCCGCCCATTCTTAGTGTGGGGTCGCGAGAATTTGATCGGTCGAAATATCGATGGATCAACGTCGGGGGAGCCGCGGTCCGTCACCGCACGGTTTCCGCCGGCCGCCCGAGCCAGGCCGCGGGCGCCGGTCACCGGACCCACAATCGGCCACCGCGTCACGCCCAATCAGGGGCTGCAACGAGGCGAGCCCCACGATGTAATGTGGCCCAAGATCAAAGTCCCAACTCCGGTATCGGGAGCACTCGCGCTGAAACTCGGGGTTCTCCGTGGGATACCGACGCCAAGCTCTCGAGGCCCCACGGCGGTGGCGGATTGTTCGGCCCTCGACGAGCGAGCTGAACAACAGTGCGGATGGGCCCGTGTTGTCTGGATCGACGATGGCTTGGTCGGTCACCTGGGGCCTCGCGCGGTCGTCGGCCCCGTGCCGTAGGGCGTCGAGTCCGCTCCGAGGTTGCCGAGACCACCGCCGACGTCTCCGGACAGCCTCGATATCGGGCGTCGAGACGTGGCGAGAGTCGGCAAGTGCCGATGCAGCCGGCGCGGGCACGTGCCGATCTCCGGCGCGAGCCAACTCGGGGCTGAAACTGCCGGACCGCGACGGACCGTTGCCCTTGTCGGGAAGCGCGTTGCCCTTGTCGGGAAAGCGCGTTGCCCTTGTTGGGGCCACGCGTAGGCCAGCGTCGGGTGATCGAGCGAGACTGTTCCCCTTTTCCCTGGCCCCGGCTTTGCACTCGGAGCCGCTCATGCCGCAAACGCCGCCTCGATACGCCCTGGTCGCCGCTCTGACTTCGGCGGGCTGCTTCTTCGAACCGACACCTGCGACCACCACAGAGGATACGGACCCATCGTTCGAGTCTACGGGCACGAGCGCTGATGCGAGCGCTGGCGTGGCCGACGGCCCGGGTCAGAGCGAGTCCGGGCCCGCGACCTCGACGGGCGGCTCCGAATCCGGGACCGATGCCGGGTTGGATACGACGGCGGATGCCGACACGAGCTCGGACTCCGGAGTGGTCCGCCCCACGGTATGCCCGACATTCTTCGACACCTTCGACGATGGAGCCATCGACCCGCGGTGGCGCCAGTCCTTTCCTGCATCGACCTCGGAGGTGGATGACGAGCTGGTCATCGCGGTCACGGGCGAACTCAACGACGAGTACGTCACGATGGTGGTTCTGCCCGAAGACGGGGGGCTGGAAGGAGCCACGATGCGAGCCGAGCTCGGCACGGTGCCGGTGGAGCTCGGGGTCCGAACGGCCCTGTGGGTCCAGCCAACCATGGGCGCAGGACGGATCGCATACAACCTGGCCTCGCGCGATGCCGGACTCCGCCTCGAAGCTCGTATTACACCCGAGGTCGGATCCCCGCAGATCGCCGCCACGCTCGACTGGAACCCGGACACGATGAGCTGGCTGCAGCTCCGCGAGACGGGGGGCATGCTCTCGTTTGAGACGTCCTCCGATGGCGTGACGTTCGAGCTGTTCCACCAGATGCCCACTCCGTTCGAGGTGGACTCGGCGGAGGTCGGATTCGCGGGGCACAATGACCTCGCGTTGCCCGAGGACATCGAGCTCTCGGTGCGCACCTTCGAGTTCGTCTGCGGCTAGCCTCGACTTTGGCGGTTTTCCATGGGCCACAAC
>JAHZJA010000773.1 GCA_022601155.1 Deltaproteobacteria bacterium
CACCCGATAGCTGACCACCAGCTCGCGGCGCTCCTTGGGCCCGAGGTCGAGGTTCCAGTGGAGGATGCCGCGGGCGTCGGGCTTGATGCCGTCGCTGACCTTGATGCGGTCGACCTTGATGTCCTTGTTCTCGGAGACGGGAACGCGGTCGGCCAGCGTGAGCGTGGTCGCCTCGGACGAGAGGTTCTCGACGGTGACGATGAAGCGGACCTTCATCGTCGAGCGTTTTCCACGCGACAGTGCGCTCTGCTTGTTGTCGATGCGCCTCGATAGCTTGACGTGGTCGGCGACGCTGAGAAACACCGCGAACTTCTCGCCGTCGGCGATGAAGTCGAGCTCCGTGACTCCCAAGAAGGCACCGTCTTGATACAGCGCGACCTTGCCGGGCAGCAGTGACTGTCCGCTGGAGTTGAGCATCTCCAGACTCCTGGCGGCGTTGAGCGACTGCTCGGGGACCGCGACCACCTTGTGGTTGGACTTGAGCTCACTGCCGCCGATGCGCATGCGCACCGGGTGGCCGTCGCCGCGAACGCTGGGCGTTGCGAGGGCCTTGAAGTGCGCCGTGGTCCCGCGGTCCTGGAGGCTGTCGAAGATCTGCACCGTCTTGTTCTGGACCACTTGCAGGTACTCGAGGTTGCTCTGGTAGACCTCCTCGAAGGTGTCGCTGGCGGCGACCGAGCGGTTGTGATGGACCTTGTTCCACAGCTGGCTCTGTCCCTCGAACGCACGCTGGGCCCGCGTGAAGGAGGATTGCTTGCGCTCGAGCACACGGGTGGTGGTGTGGGTATCCCCCAAGACCAGGGCGTCGAGCTCGGGGATCCGGACGGCCTCGGTCGACGACTGCGTGGAGAACGAAAGCTCCGCGTCGCTCCAGTCTTCGCCGCTGGTCTGGGTGACCACGGCAAAAGAGAGGACCTCGACGGTCTCGGGGTCGGCCGTGCTGGCTCGCAGCTCGTGCATGGGCTCCCAGGTCGCGCCTGGCATCATATAGGTGAGCTCGAGGGTGCTCGGCGTGGCCCGGCTGCTCTGCAGCGTCACGAGCACGGTCGTCTGCTCTAGCTGGAGAAGGCTCGCGAGCTCGGCCAGCGTGCGCGTGCTGGCTTCGTACTCGGGGGTCAGCGCGTCGAGCCGGCGCTGCACGGCCCGTCGGTCCTTCGCGGTCGATCGCAGCGCGTCGCTGATGAACGCGAGCACATCGCTGTAGCTGTCGACACTGACATCACCGATGGTGGTGTCCTTGCCGATCTTCTCCAGCGAGAACGCCTTGATCGCCTCGATCTGCTCGCGCTGGGCATCGAGCACGGCGACCTCGTCGTTCAGTGCGGTGAGCTTGTCGGTGAGTCGATCGTGGTGCGCTCGAGCCTTGCGTTGGGCGGGGTCCTCCGACTTGGCCAGAAAACTGCGATCGACGCGGACATCGACGATGCGCCCTGCGCTGGCCGCGACCCGCACGGATGCGTCATCGACCCATCCTGGCAGCCCATTGAAGGCGAACACGGTGGACTCGGTCGAGACCTCGGCGCTCGCCTGTCGCGTGACCCGTGCTCGGTCCGAGTACACCGTGACGGCAGTCACCGTGGAGTCGAGCGCGAGCGAAGGTGCGCCCGCGGGAGCGTCCATCGCATCGGGCACGTCGTCCAAGGCGGGGGTCGCCACCACGGGGTTCGCGGATGGCTGTGGGGCGGTGGTGGCCTCCTGTGGACGAGCGCACCCGCCCGCGAAGGAAGCCACTCCGGCAAGGGCCCAAACCACAACGCTGCGTGTTCCCATGGTCGTTGCCTCGGCGGAGACCCTCGAGGTTTGCCCCGCCGGGTGGCTTCAACGCGCGACGGGTCCAATGGGTTCTCGGGTTTCGGTGTATGGGTTCTGCCTCGGTGAGATCACCGGTGCGCAGTTGGCGTGTCTCGGGGGCGGCGGTCTGTTTCGGGCCTCGCTGAGGTCGGACAAGGTGACGGGGTGCCGTGCGGCTGGCCGTTGCGGCCCCCGACTCCCGCTCGCACGTGGACTGAGCCCACCTCGAGCTGTCGCGAGGTCCGGCCGCGGCGGGAGGCCACCGGGGTCGGCCTTGGCCGTCGCGTCGGGTTTGCCGTGCCGGTCGCGGGCCGAACAAGGAGCGCCCTCGCCTCCGAGGCCAGTGTTTGCGCCGCTCAGCCGCCGAGTACCGCGACCACGCGCTCGATCGTCCATGCGCTCGCGACGGTGCCACCTGCGTAGGCGGCCACCAACCGGATGCGACGGGGATGCGGCAGCGAGCGGGCGAACCATCCGACGGCGGCGGCGACGACGATGATGCCCAGCTGACCGAGCTCGACTCCGAGGTTGAACCCGAGCAAGGCCGTCCACGCCCGGTCGGGAGGGACGCCGATCTCCTGGAGCGCTCCCGCGAAGCCGAACCCGTGCAACAGCCCAAACACGAACGCCACCACCCCGGGTAGACGGCGGGTGAAGGTCGGTCGCTCGTGCACCAGCTCCGTGGCCAGCAGCACGATCGACAGGGCGATGACCGCCTCGACGGGGCCCTGGGGAAGGGCAGCCCAGCCCAGGGTACTGGCCGCGAGCGTGATGCTGTGGGCGAGGGTGAAGCCCGTGATCGCCCACAGCAGCCGACGTCGCCACCCGACCAGGAGCAGGAGCCCCAGCACGAACAACACGTGGTCGATGCCGATGAGGATGTGTTCGACTCCCAGCGCGAGGTAGGTCCCCAGCAGGGCCGAGGTGCTCTGGCCCACGGCGCCGTCACCCAGCTGCGCTCGGCTGCGTTCGCCGTGGAGGACCACGGTGCGCCGCCGGTCGTCGCTCCACCGCACGCGGACGACGACATCGACCGGATGCCGATCGAGCCCGGTGACGGTCACCTCGCCCAGTCCGCGGTCGCCACAGTCGAGCGTAGTGGGTCCCCGGGTGCAGTGCTCGGGAAATACCGGGCCGACGTCGGCGAGGGGCCTTCGCTGCGCATCGAAGGCCGGCTGCCAGCGCCACGCGAACTGCCCCGGATCGGTCTGGCGGAGGCTCAGCACCGCGGGGCGAAACTCGTGAGCCGCCACGGGCCGAGCCGCGACCGCGATGAGCACCAACAGCACCCAGGCGGCCGCTCGCATCGTCGTCGAGGCTATCGGGCTGGGCATGGGGCTCGGGGGGGGTGACGCAGGCCGCGTTCAGGGGACACGTCGGGTGGGGTACTGGGTGCGCAGCTGCACCAGTCGCCGCTCGATGGCGTCGGCACGTTGGGCCGCCTTCCAGTCCAGCAGCACCCGGTTGCGCATCTCCGACAGCGGTCGCGTCTCCCCCAGCTGGGTCGAGTCCAGTCGCAGCAGCGACCATCCCCGATCGAACGGCACCTCGATCCACTCTCCCACGGTCGCCCCCTCGAGCGCCTCGGCGATGTGCGGTCCGTAGGTCTTCGCCGTGTTGGCAGCGGAGAAGCGCTTGCCGCTGGACTTGCGGCCCTCGACGTCCTTGGGGTCGGTGCCGGCCTGCAGCTGCCGCAACACCACCTGCGCCCGAGCATCGTCGGTGTCTTCGGGGAGCCGGGGGACGGTGACCATCACGAAGTCGAACCGGGGCGTGCCTGCGTAGCGCTCGGGGTGGCTGCCCATGAATTGCTCGAGGGTCGCGTCGTCGGGATCCGGGGGGAGCTCGAGGTTGGTGGCCACGAACTCCATCTTCTGGAGCACCCGCTTGCGCACCATGGGGTCGCCCTGGTCGAGCCCCAGCGCCAGGCCCTCGCGAAACAGTCGCTCGCCATCGGCCCAGCGCGCGAGGCCCTGCTCGTGCTCGGCCGTCGTGGGCGGCCGGCCCAGGGCTTGCTCGAGCTCGGCATCGATCCGGGCTTCGACGGCTGCGTCGATGATGATGACGTCGTCGTCCGTGGACTGGGTCAGCCGAGAGACGCCAAAGACCGTCGCGCCCAGGATGACGAAGTGCAGCAGCGGCTCCCGGAGCAGCCGGCGAAACCAGTGGTCGCTCATGCGTGGCCCCCGGTCCCGAGGCTTTCGGTCGAGTTCGGGGGGCGGGACAGCATCGGCGCCATGGTTGTGTACCAACTTCGGCCGCGGCAGTCCCGAGGGCCGGTGTTGGAGCGCTGGGCCCATCGTGCCCGTCAACGGTGCGAGCGCACGTCGTGGCTCCATCGCGCAGTCTTCGCTTGCCCGGATGATCGGCGTGATCGGGCCCTATTGGTCGGCTGTGGGGCTCCTCAGCCGAACTTGTAGAGCGGGAGACCGTTGTCGGGCGCGTTCAGAGGCTGTATGTGCAACCGCTCGCGTCGCGCTCCGTCTCGCCCGCAGGACGGAACGCGCCCGAGCCCCACCGGACCATGAACGACGCCTTCGCCAACACCGTGTACTGCCCAGAGTGCGGCACCCAAAACGCCGAAGACATGGCGCGGTGCATCTCGTGTGACCACCTGCTCGATCCCCTCGCCGCGGCCGAGAGCCGCACGGCCCCGCCCCGCGCTGTGCACCCGCAGACGTTGGGGATGATGGCGGGGATCGTCGTGGTGATGCTGCTGGCCATGACGGCGGCAGGGCTGAGCTTCTCGATGAAGGTCTTGCCGGCGCCGATCTCCCTCGAAGACTCGGCCCGCACCCTGCAACAACTCGTCAGCGACGACGAGATCGACGGCCGTGAAGCAGCCTCGATCATGGTCTCGCTGCGGAGCGCGGAGACTGCACGCGCGATGGTCGACAGCAGCACCGGGTTTCGTACGGAGGAGCAGGTCGCCGCGGAGAAGCGGATGCGCCCGGTCGACCAGAGCATGGTGTTGGGCTTCGGCTCGGTGATGGGCTTCGTGTTTCCGCTGCTCGCCTTTGGGCTGGCGGCCCTGTTCGTGGCGGCGGTGCAGCGCCCCCGCCGGGTGCGAGAGATCGTGCTGGGAGCGGCGGCGGGCGTCGTGGTGCAGCTGCTGATCTGGCTGATTCAGGCCGATTTTTCGGTCTCTGCGATCTTCAGCGGAGAGCTGGTCATGCTCGCGAGCAACCTGGGGTTCGCCGGGTCCCCGATCATGCTGGTCGGGATGACCCTGGTCCTCGGGGTGGCGACCAGTGCGGTGCTGGGGCTGGCGACCTGGTTTGCGCTGGAGGAGCTGACGGGTGTGGCGGGGTGTGCCCACTGTGGCCATCGGTTCTCCGTGCGGCCCCACGCGCCCTCGGAGTGCGCCAAGTGCAAGGTGCCGCTGAGCCTGGGCCGCAGGGTGCGCTACCGACAGGGTGATGCGTTCCTGCGGGAGCTGGGGACGGCCCACGATCCCGTGACCCGGGCGTCGTCCGGAGCGTCCGAGCTGCTGTGCCTGGCGTGCGCCAAGACCTACGAAGCCGATGCGTGCCCCGTGCATCCACACGAGCCGCTGGTCGACCCCACGCGCGACGAGGTCAAGTACCAGCTGCTCGATCTCGACGCCAAGGGGGGCACCTCGCGATACGCCAAGTGGACCGCGGTGGGCCTCGGTGTCGACGAGGGGGTGGTGGCTCCCACGCCCACCGGGCCCCTGCTGTGCATGGCGTGCGCCAAGACCTACGACACCGAGACGTGCCCGCTACACCCGCACGAGCCTCTGCTCGATCCGTCGACCGAGGCGGTGAGGCTGGAGCTCATCGACGCGGACGACCGGGCCCGCTCCAAGATGGGCACGATGCTCATTCTCGGGGCGACCGGGATCGCCGTGCTGCTCACGGCCCTGGTGGCGACGGCGATCGATCTCGACGCGGGTGTCGTGTTCATCATCTTTGCGACACTGGTGTCGGGCCTGGTCGCGGTGGCCTCGGTCCTCACCCCCAAGCTCGCGCCGCCGCGGTATCTGCGTTGGACCGGTGAGAGCGAGGTCGACCTGGACGAGTTTGGCTTGGGGGCGCAGGCCACCTTCTTGGATCCCGCGCGCGAGTTCTTGCAGATGGCCAAGAAGCGGCTCGCGGTCATGCTTGGGGCCACGGCCGTCGGGGCTGGGATCGGAGCGGGTGTCGCCGTGGCGGCCGACTGGAGCGTGCCTGCGCTCGCGGTGTTGGGCGGATTGGTGGCGCTCATCGGCGCGAGCGTGGTGCTGTGGGTCGCAGATACGGCGCGCGGCGTGAAGAAGGTCGCCGCCGACGCCAAGCAG
>JAHZJA010000774.1 GCA_022601155.1 Deltaproteobacteria bacterium
CATGCGGCGATCGGCGGTGGCCTGCTCGTCGATCGCCTCGTCGACGCCGTACACGACCTCGCCGCGCAGATGCGGAAGCGGGTAGCTGCTCTGGAAGATCTCCTCGAAGTTCACCTCGAGGTGACCCCCGGCGCGCCAGCTCGCGCCTTGATCGAGCTCGACGGTGGTGTCACCTCCGGTCGGCAGGATCGCCTCGGGGTGCTTGCCCCACACGAACGATCCGCCGACGTTGAGGGCGGGCAGCACGAAGCCCTGCACGCGAGCGAAGACCGACTTGTTGGTGTTGTTGTCGGGCGCAACGCCAAAGAAGCCGACGTTGATCGCCTGCGGGCCTTCGCCGTCGCCAAAGACCGTAGGATCGGCAACCTCACCTGCGCGCCGCACCCGGGGGCACCGCAGCGGCCCCTGGTCGGGCTGGAACAGGGCGTCGATGAAGCGGGTCTGCGTGCACGGGTCGCCGTTGACCAGACCCACGTCGATCTCGATCGGACGGATCGGTTTTTCGCCGCCGAACGTCGGCTTCCACTTCACGGTAGCGCCCACGTCGGTCCAGGTCCCCGGGTAGACTCGGTTGGACGTCATCGCCCGCGGCCGACCGATGAACCAGTTGGCGGGGTTGGCGTGCGATTCGTCCTCGAGACCGAACGGCAGGATGAACACACCCGCGGTGACCTTGAACCCCTCGCGGAACCATCGACCCGAGCGCTTGGCCCACGTGAAGGGGTTGATCTCCAGCGCGGCGGACTCGAAGTACAGCTGGCGGTTGGGCTGAGCTATCACGTCCGGTCGCGACGGCACGATCTGCTGCTGCGGAATGGACAGGAACTCCAGACCCATGCGCGCGTAGACGATGTCCGAGAAGATCGGCGCGCCGATGTACAGCGTGGCCGAGGTGACATCGAAGAACGGCTGCGGTGACAGTCGCTCGAAGCTGCCATCGTCTTCGCGAACGAGGGTGTTCGACCGCATGGCCACGAAGAAGTTGGCCGCGACGTAGCCCCGGATCTGGATGGCGCCGCCGGAGGGTCCGGTCTCGTCGAGCTTGCCCGGATCAAAGAAGCTGCCGCCGTCGATACCAGCCGGCTCGCGGTCGGCCGAGGGCGGCTCCATATCGAACAGTTTTCTGCGCTTGCGCTTGCCGTCATCGGGCTCATCGTCGCCACCATCACGCGAGGGCAAATCCTCGATGGGGGGCATCGGCGGCGCTGAGTCGTCGCGCGAGGGCAGCTGCTCCACCGTCGGCATCGGCGGCGTCGACGTGGGCTCGGGAGGGGGCTCGCCCACGCTCGTCTTGGCATCGTCGAAGAAGCCGCCGCCCTGGGCGCCGGGCTCGGTCGACTCGGGTGAGGTCCCAGGCTCGTCGCCGGGTTCGGAATCGGGTCGTGCGGGAGCGTCGCCGTCGCCGCCCGGCTCATCGACCGACGGGCTGGTCGCCGATCCATCGTCGGTGGGCGGCGCCCGTCGTGGTGTGGGCTCCGTTGCCGATTCAGGCGCTGCATCGACCGTCGCGGTGGCAGCATCCACCGCTGTGGGTGCGTCGACCGGGGCAAAGACCGCGAGCATCACGGTCAGGGAAAGCGAGCCTGCCATCGTACGGCGGACCGGACTCTACCCCAGGTCCCGACCGTGTGGTATCGCAGCTTTGCGATGAAGCGTGTATCGATCGGCGTCTCCTTGGTGATCGCGGCTGCCCTCGCGTCGGCCTGCGGCAAAGACAACCCCGCCGAGAAGACCGGCGACGGCACGCTGCTGACCCCGTACCTCGCCATCGGAGACACCCTCGCCAGCGACAAGCTGGACGCGCTCGACAAGCTCGGGGCCCAAGTGATTCAGGCGGCCGAGTCCATGCAGGGCCAGCCCGGGGTCGACGCCATGGTGCAGGGGGCGGGACGCGTCGGTGCCCAAGATATCCAGACCGCACGCAGCGCGTTCCAGAAGATGAGCGGCGGGATGATCGAGTACCTCAAGGCCAACCCCGATGCGCAGTCGGGCAACACCATCGTGCATTGCCCGATGACGTTCGGGGGCAAGGGCGGGCTGTGGGTACAGCCGCAGGGCAAGGTCATGAACCCCTACGAAGGGGCCATGATGCTGCACTGCGGCGACAAGCTCGACTGGACGGCCGAGCTACCGCAGACCTGACCGACCCGGTCGGAGCGACCGCCGTCGGCCACAGCAACTTCGGGTGTTGCGTTTCAGACCGTGCTCGACTGCACGACGACGTTCCAGAAGTAGCACTCGGGCGGAATTGTCTCTCCGTAGACCGCCCCCTGGAGCGAGCAGCCGTGCCCGCGGAGCGCATCCATGGATTCCACCAGGGTGCTCAGCGGGATGCTGGCTTCGGCCGAGATGTCCACATCGACGTCGTCGGGAAACTGGGTCTTGAGCTCCTGCGCACGCTGCTCGAGGCCGGCGTAGTCATGGCCACCATCGGACCCCAATGGGATGTCGATGGTGCGCTCGGACTCGGGCGATGAGCCATACCGGGCGGTGAAGCCATCTTGTCGAACATGCACCCGCAGCCGCAGGGGCTCGACCTCGGGCCGATTGGCCGACGCATCGGCCACATCACTCCACTTGGGGTTGCGGACGTCGACCGCCGTGAACGGCGCGACCTCCATCGCGAGCAACAGGGCAGGAATCAACAGGAACAGACAGCTGAGCACGGGGATGAGGTTGGCTTCGACCTCTTGGTCCTCGGCGCGCTTGCGGGGTCGCTTGAACATGGATGAGCCTCCGTCCATCCCCTCGACACCCGGTCGCAGATGAAGTTCTCGGGACCGGTGCGAAACCCAAGCCGACCGTCAGGTGTCCGGCTCGCCGCCCATGGGTGCCCGCAGGCCGCGGGCCCAGTCGTCGAGCAGCTCGATGCTCGCCTCGGAGACCTCACCGCGCTCGGCGGCCTCCGCCATGCTCGCCCGCAGCAGATCCTTGGCCCGCCGCAGCCGGCTCTTGATCGTCTCGCGGTGCACGCCCAGCACCTCGCCGAGCTCCGCGTAGGTCAGCCCTTCCCAGTAAAACAGCTCCACTGTGACCTGAAGGTCGATGGGAAGCCGACGCAGGGCCGTCAGCAGCAGCCGCTCCTCTTCGCGACGCGCGAGCACGGTCGCGTACGAGGGCTGGAGATCGTGAACCGAGTGCAGGCTGGTATCGAGTGCATCCCGACGACCGCGACGGTAGTGGCGATACAGCTCGTTGCGCGCGATCGTAAACAGGTACGCCCGAAAGCTGGATGCCTCGCGCAGCCGATCGGCGTTCTCCAGACACACCAGCATCGTGCGCTGGATGAGGTCCTCGACCCCACCCGTGGCCTTGTTGCGAAAGAACCGAGACAGCGCCTTGAAGTGCCGCACCAGCAGCGCGCGCCCGGCCTCCTCGTCGCCGTCGCGCCACGCCGCGAGCATCGTGGCGTCGTCACTCATCGGTCGCCGCCACGTGCTCGCCCTCAGACATCGAGACGACGAGCGTTGAGGGCATTGTCGGTGATGAACTTGCGCCGCGGCTCGACATCGTCGCCCATCAACACGGGGAAGATCCGGGCCGCCTCCACGCTGTCGCCCACGCGAACCTGCAAGAACACACGCTGCTCGGGATCCATCGTGGTCTCCCACAGCTGCTCTGGGTTCATCTCGCCCAGACCCTTGTAGCGCTGGATGTTGAGGCCAGCCCGACCCACCGTGCCCATGTGATGCACCAGGTCGACCAAGCGATTGATCTCGGCGAGGTGCTCCTCGCCCTTGTGCAGCTGGAACGGGAACGGACCGATCTCGGCGATGTCGGCCCGGATGCGAAGCAGCTCGTCGAGCTCGGGCGACTCCATGAGCTCGCGGTCGAGGGTCTCGCGCAGCGTGAGGCCGTCGCGGGTGATCGACAAGCGAACCGACAGCAAGGACTCGTCCTCGTCGTCGACCAACAGCTCGGCGTCGACCTTCGCTTGCGGATGAGCCTCGGCGATGTTGGTGGTCAGCGTGTCGGCGTGCTGCTGGAGGGCAGCCCGATCGTCGAACGCGGCGACCAATGCCTCGCGTCCTCGTGCCTCGATCATGTCGAGCAGTGCCTCGAGGACCTCGACCCGATGGTCTCGCGCCATCGCGCTGAGGATGTCGCGATAGCGCAGCCCAGCCCGGGCGACCTTGGCCAGCACGTCGCGGCTGACCTCGTGCTCACCGACGACCAGCGAGAGGTTGTCGATGGCGTTCTCGATCACGTGACGATCGAGACCTTGGTCGTTCTTGAGGTAGATGTCCTTCTTGCCTGCCCGCACTTTGTACAGCGGAGGCTGGGCGATGTAGAGGTATCCGCGATCGATGACCTCGAAGAAGTGCCGGTAGAAGAACGTCAGCAGCAGGGTTCGGATGTGCGAACCGTCGACATCGGCATCGGTCATGATGACGATGCGGTGGTAGCGAAGCTTGTTGATGTCGTAGGTGTCGCCGACGCCGGTTCCCAGCGCGGTGATGAGGGTGACGATCTCCTGGCTGGAGAGCATCTTGTCCAGCCGGGCCTTCTCCACGTTGAGGATCTTGCCGCGTAGGGGAAGGATGGCCTGCGTCGCGCGATCACGGCCTTGCTTGGCGGAACCACCCGCGCTGTCACCCTCGACGAGAAACAGCTCGGCCTTGGTGGGGTCGCGCTCCTGACAGTCGGCCAGCTTGCCCGGCAGCGACAGACCATCGAGCACGCCCTTGCGGGTGATCGTCTCGCGAGCCTTCCGGGCCGCGGCGCGAGCCCGCGCCGACAAGATGGCTTTTTCGACCGTGTTCTTGGCGCTCTTGGGGTTCTCCTCGAAGAAACGACCCAGGTGCTCGGTCACGACCGACGACACCAGGCTGGTCACCTCACCCGAGACGAGCTTGTCTTTGATCTGCGAGCTGAACTTGGGGTCGGGGTGCTGGATCGAGATGACCGCCACCAACCCCTCGCGGACGTCCTCGCCCGCGAGCGTGCCCTTGTGCTGCTTGAGGAGGTTCTTCTCCTGAGCGTAGGCGTTGACGACCTTGGTCAGCGCGGTGCGCAGCCCGGTCAGGTGGGTCCCGCCGTCCTTGTTGGCGATGTTGTTGGTGAAGCACAAGATGTGCTCCGAGTAGGAATCGGTCCACTGCAGCGCCAGCTGCACCCCGAGCTTGGCGGGCTGGGTCTCGAACTCGAACTCGATCGACTCGTTGAAGTACACGAGTTCTCCGACCTCGGTCTTGTTCTGCGCCAACAGCTGCACGAAGCTGGCCACGCCGCCCTCGCCGTCGAACTCCTTCTCGCGACCATCACGAAGGTCGCGCAGGACGATCGTCACGCCGGGGTTGAGGTACGACAGCTCGCGAAAGCGCTGCGCGAGGATCTCGAAGTCGATGTCGAGATTGGAGTAGATGAGCGGGTCGGGATGGAAGGTGATCCGCGTGCCCCGTTTTTGGGTGGGACCACCTTGCTCGACGTCGCTGGTGGGTTCACCCCGGGCGAACCGGGCCCGATGGACCCGACCTTCGCGCCAGATCTCGAGCTTGAGCCAGTCGGACAGCGCGTTGACGACCGAGACGCCCACGCCGTGCAGACCGCCCGAGACCTTGTAGCTGGCGTTGTCGAACTTTCCCCCCGCGTGCAGCACCGTCATGATGACGATCGCCGCGTCGACCGTCTTGCCCTGGTGCTCCATGGGCCCGGTGGGGATGCCTCGGCCGTTGTCCTCGACCGAGACCGAGTTGTCGAGGTGGATGGAGACCTCGATGCGATCGCAGTGCCCTGCGAGTGACTCGTCGATCGAGTTGTCGATGATCTCGAAGACCATCTTGTGCAGACCCGAGCCGTCGCTCGTGTCGCCGATGTACATGCCGGGGCGCTTGCGGACGGCTTCGAGGCCCTCGAGAACCGCGATCGAGTCGACGCCGTAGTCCTCTCCCTCGGGCGGGCTGATGTCGTCGCTGGAGGGGGTATCGTCGGAGACCATGAGGTGGGTTTTTCCGGGGTTTCGGGCGCCCTGCGAGGGCGCCGAAAGGAGGCCGGACCATAGCACGCCGATCCCGCTCCGGCCAGCGTGGAGCCCGCCTAAAAACCTTTCGATTTCAGCAACTTATTGTGCCCGAACCGGGCCGTCGTCAGCCGGGGCCGGCCTGACCCACTTCGATGCGCCGAAGGGTCATCCGACGGGTGTTTCATCGCGAGCCACCGTGCCCCGCTCCACCCGAAATCGTTGGGCCTGCACCTGGGCGGGAAGCTCGATGAACCGCGGCGAAGTGGTGGTGAGAATGCACTGCCCCGCATGCTCGGCCAGCGTTCGAAACAGCAGGGCGGTGCGACGAGGATCGAGCTCGCTGGAGACGTCGTCCAGCAGCAGCAGCGGTGGCGACAGGTCGTGGTCACCGGCGGACTGGACCTCGGCGAGCTTGAACGCGAGCACCAACGCGCGCGACTGGCCCTGAGATGCGTAGTCACCTGCGGGTTGGCCATCGAGCTCCACGACCAGATCGTCGCGATGGGGTCCGACGCTCGTGCCGCCCCTCCGCTCGTCCAGTGCCCGGCGGTCGAGCAGCGCCTGCGCCAGGGCACTGCCGCGCTGCGACGGCTCGATGCCCTCCCCCAGCTTGCAGCCGTAGCGAAGCGAGGCTCGCGGGACGTGGGTGGGAGGCGAGCCGCTGGACTCGGCCGACGCGGCCGCACCTTCGGGCGTCGCCCCGGCTTCACCATGGATGGCCGAGAAGGCCGCGCCGAAGCGCTCGCGCAGCGCATCGAGCAGGTCGACGCGGCGCGTCCACAGCCGAGCCCCCGTCTGGGACAGGCCCGCCTCGTAGGTGGCCAGCATGTCTTCGCGCTGCGCCGGACTGCCCACGCCCTCGTTGCGCAGCACCCGGTTACGCGAGCGCAGCAGCTTGTCGTAGGCCGCGACGTCCGTGATGTGGGCGCGATCGCGAGCGAACAACACCCGATCGATGAACTGCCGTCGACCAGTGGGGCTGCCCCGCAATACGCCGAGGTCCTCGGGTGTAAACAGCACCGCTCGCACCCGGCCGTAGAACTGCGAACCGGAGCGCACCACCTTGCCGTCGGCGGTCGCGGTCCGTCGGGTCGAGCTACCGCGGCGCTGGAGTCGAACCTCGAGCGTGGAGCTGACGCCCAGGCCTTCGTCGTGACCGCTGACCTCGACCAGGGCGGCCTCGGTGTCTTGGCGCACGAGCACGCCCATGTCGCTGGTGCGAAACGACCGCAGCGTGCTCACCAGGTAGATGGCTTCGAGGACGTTGGTCTTGCCCGCACCGTTGTGCCCGTGGAGCACGGTGAATCCCTCGCCCAGCTCGAGGGAAGCCTCGGCCAGATTCCGGTAGTCCCGCAGCTTCACCCCGCGCACGAGCATCAGCTCACCTCCGTGGGCACCACTGTCGAGCGAGGGCTTGGTGCGCCCGCTCGACCGGTATCTAGATCCGCATCGGCATCACCACGCCGAGGAAGTCGGTCTCGTCTCCCGGCTTGATGACACACGGATCGAGCTCGTTTTGGAACTGCAGGCGAACGTCCTCGCCGTCCATCACCTCGAGCGCATGCATCAGGTAGCGGGCGTTGAACCCGGCCTCCAGCGGCTCGCCCGTCAGCTCGACGGCCAGCTCGTGGTGGGCCACGCCGAGGTCGGGGTTGTCGGCGGTCAGCTCGAGCATGCCCACAGACAGCCGGAGCCGAACGGTGGCGGTCTTTTCGGGCGCCATCACCTCGGCCCTCCGCAGCGCGCCGAGCAGCTCCTGACGACCCACGAGGACCTCTCGCTTGTGCTCTGCGGGGATGACCTGCTTGTACGGCGGAAACACGACGTTGTTGAGCTTGACCGACAGCAGCAGCTCACCCGCCCGCAAGAACAGGTGTTGGTCGCCCACACCCACCTCGACCTCGCCAGGAATCCGGTCGAGCACGCGGCGAATCTCCATCATGCCCTTGCGGGGGATGATGATGCCCTTGTCGAGGACCAGGCCCTCCATGGGGCGCGAGTACTTGGTCAGGCGGTGGCCGTCGGTGGAGACCATCGTCGCGGTGGTCCCGTCGCTCTCGAGCAGCACGCCGTTGAGGTTGATCCGCGCTTCGTCCGTCGAGACGGAGAACTCCGTCTTCTGGATCAGGTCCGACAGCACGTGACCGGTGATCGTCGCGAACTCGACCGGCTTCTTGCCCTTGGCCGATCGCGCAGGATCGGGCAGCTCGGGGAAATCACCCTCGGGCATGCCCATCAGCTTGAACTGACTCTTGCCGGCGATGATCTGCGCCCAGTGATTGTCGAGACCCTTGAAGCTGAGGTCACCACCGGGGAGCGTCTTGATCACTCCGTGCAGATGTCGAACGCCCACGGTGAGGCTACCGCTGGCCTTGACGTCGGCGGAGATGGTCTCGGTCAGCGAGATCATCATGTCGGTGGCGGAGCACACGACGTTGCCCTCACCGTTGGCACGCAGCAGCACGTTGGCGAGTACGGGCATCGTGGCCCGCTTGTCGGCCACGGTCTGGGCCAGAGCGAGTGCTGACAAGAATCGGGCCTGGTCTATCTCGAACTCCATGAAAGCGAGCTCCTCGATGGGACGGGCGAGCGTAGGGCCAACCGGGTGCGAACGGCAGCCTCGAACCGAGAAAAATCGAGTTGGGTTGCGGGCTGCTGAGCTGGGGGCGCGACAGACACTTAACCCAAGTTTGATTTTAATAAAGTCTTCGTCTTGATCTGTGGTGTGGAGCTGTGACCAAAGATCGCACCTCGGCACTCAAGTGACTGAAAATATTGGAGAGATTCAACGAAAAGACCTGGGGATCACCGGGGGTTGGCGCTGTGGGCGGCCGGGGATGGGCCGGGCCGGCGGGGGCATCCCCAGTTGGCTCCCCGGGTTGATCCCAGGGATGTCCACCGTCTGTCCACAGCCCGGTGGAACCACAGCCCCCCGCTCCAGCCTCCTCGCGCGACAAACACGGGGGGGCTCGAGTCCGGGGGGAAGTGAAACCATTGGGGTGAGGCGAAAACGCAGGTGGTCTAGCGAGAGGGGGCAACGAGCTGCGTACGCAGCGACGAAATCGTGGCCCGCAGCTCCGGGTCCTCCAGGGAGATGGCCGTCATGCGCTTGCACGCGTTGATGACGGTCGAGTGATCCTTGCCGCCGAAGCGCATCCCAATCTCGGGGAAGCTCGAGCCGGTCAGCTCGCGGCTGAGGAACATGGCGATCATGCGAGGCCGCGCGATGCCCTTGTGGCGGCGGGGACCCTTGAGGTCCGAGATGCGGACCGAGAAGTACTGCGCGACGGTTTTCTGAACCGCCTCGACGGTGATGGGCGCGGCGTGGCGCTCGGCCTCGGCGGCCTCGCCCAGCACCTCGCGGACGAACGCCTCGGTGATCGGACGACCCTTGAGAGCGGCGAACGTCGACACCCTCACCAGGGCTCCTTCGAGCTCGCGGACGTTCGATCGAACGAGCGTGGCCAAGTGCACGCACACGTCGTCGGGGATGCCGATACGGTCTTGTTCGGCCTTCTGCCTCAAGATCGCCACGCGGGTCTCGAGGTCGGGCGCCTTGACGTCGGCGACCAGGCCCCAGTTGAGCCGCGAGGTCAGCCGCTCCTCCATGCCTTGCATGTCCGACGGTGTGCGGTCGGCGGTGACCATGATCTGCTTGCCCGCTTCGTACAGCGCGTTGAAGACGTGAAAGAACTCGTCCATGGTCCGGTCGCGCCCGGCGATGAACTGGATGTCATCGACCAGCAGGACGTCGGACTCTTCGCGGTAGCGCTGGCGGAACTCGTCGAACTGGTTGTAGCGAACGGCCGAGATGAACTCGTTCATGAACCGTTCGGCACTGAGATAGACGATGCGCTTTTCCGGGTGCGCGTCGTGGATCGCATGACCCACCGCGTGCAGCAGGTGCGTCTTGCCCAGGCCGACGCCCCCGTACAAGAGGAGGGGGTTGAATCGTTGGCCAGGTTCTTCGGCGACCGCGGCGGCGGCCGATGCGGCCAGCTCGTTGCTCGCCCCGGTGATGAACGTGTCGAACCGGTAGCGGTTGGCCAGGCCCGTGGGTGGCGGTGCGCGCACAGGTGGTACGGGGATCGGCGCGGAAACCGCGACGGATGGAGCCGCAGGAGCGGGGACCGCGGCGGGCTCGGCCTCCGGGGTCATCTCGATGGCGACCTCGATCTCGATGGCGGGCGGCGCGTGCCCACGCGTGGTCATCTCGTCCAGGACCGCGGCCTTGTAGTGGTTCTCGAACCACTCCTTCATGAACTGGCTGGGCGCGCGCAGCTGGACGCGTGTTTCGGTGGCGGTGACCAGCTCCAATGGCCGCAGCCAGAGGTCATAGGTCTCTCGTCCCAGTCGCGGTTGGAGGCCGCGCAGCGCCTCGGTCCAAATGTCCGTCATAGCCCTCGCATCCACAGCTGTGCCAACGCTGTGGAGAAGTGTGGAAATTTCTGAAAACACTCGTGTTTTCGTGAGGACGAAATGCCCCCATCCACAGGCTGAGCCGGGCGGTCAGCGAGGGTGAAAAGCACCCACCTGCGGAGATCACGAGAGTCTAAAAACCTCGGGTCGCAGCGCGAACGACGGGTGCCGCGACCAGGGGGATGGCTTCTACTCGTGTCACACGAACGTCGCAAGCCCGCACGCTGCGCCCGATTTCAAGTATTTTGAATCGTTGACGATTTCGATCCTCGTGGATCGGCGCGGTCGGATCCGAGATCCCAAGCCGCTCGGCCGGAACCGCGGATCCGCGGAGGATCACTGGCGAATTTCGTCGGTGGATCGGAGCGATTTCATACTGTCTCGGTCCCAAGCGGCTTTGCGTGACGCCGTGCTCGCAAGTCGGCTTGCGAAGCCACTTTGCGGGCTCGCCATTGATCTGAAACTCGGCGCCGAAAACACCGTGCCAATCGTGGCGCGGCTGGCGGTCGGACGGGATGGGACCGATGTGGGAGGATCGGCGCAAAACGGGCCGCGCACCGATGAGGGGGCCCGAACTGCGTCCCGAGGCCGGTGGGATTGGCGGATCCACACGGCCTCGATCGCTGGTGCCACCAAGCCGGCCCACTGGACCAAATTTCGATCGCCGAACCCGATGGAGATCTCTACCGCACGCGCTTGCAGTGTCGCAGTGATCAGACACCATGCTCCAGCGTCCGGTCGAACCCCCACCGATGTGCGAACGCCCCGTGCTCGGGGTTTGACACGCTACAAGGCCGCTGATATCGATCCGCCCTCTTCGCGCCGGAAGGCGTTTCCGAGCCCGGCGAACACCCGCCGAAGCATCGCCAGGAGTCAGTCGTGAAACGGACCTACCAACCCCACAGCACCCGTCGCAAGCGTGTCCATGGTTTTCGCGCGCGCATGGCGACTCGCCACGGCCGCAAGATCTTGGCCAATCGTCGCAAGAGCGGCCGCAAGCGGCTGACGGTGACCACCGGAAGCAAGTAATGAAGCCGGAAGGATTCCCGGGGCGCCTTCGGCTCCGGCGGCGGCGGGAGTTCCTTCGCGTGCAGCGTGGCGGTGTCAAACACCACACGCGTTTCTTCTTGGTCTTCGTGGCGCGTCAGCGTCGACGAGGACGCGGCTCCCGCCCCGTCGTCGATGGGGCCCCGCAGTTGCCGGATACCCGCCTGGGCGTCACCGTAACCCGCAAGGTGGGTTCGGCGGTGAAGCGCAATCGGATCAAGCGACTGGTGCGCGAAGCGTTTCGGCGCGAGCGTAACGCGTTGCCGCTCGGCTTCGACATGGTGTGGGTGGCCAAGCGCGAGGCGGTCGAGACCACGTTGCCGGCCGTGCTCCACGACATGAAGACGTTGGCGACGCGGCTGCACGACGCCCGCGACCGGAGGTCTTCATGACCGTGGTCGCGCGGGTACTCGTGGGCATGATTCGCCTCTACCAGCGGTACATCTCGCCGATGCTGGGCCCGCGTTGTCGCTTCTATCCGAGCTGTTCGCACTACGCGTGCGACGCTCTGCATCAGCACGGCGCGGCTCGTGGCACCTGGCTTGCCACGCGGCGTGTGTTGCGCTGCCATCCTTTCCATCCGGGGGGCTACGACCCCGTGCCCGAGCCACCCGTGGCCGCGGGTTCGCTTGCGGGCGGCCTGTCCGAGAAGAGCGCACAACCGTGAATTTCCAGACGCGAATCTTCGTGGCGGTAGCGTTGTGCGCCGTCATCTACATCGTCTTCGGTGTTCTCAACCCGCCGCCCCCGCCCGAAGAGACCGACGAGGTCGCGCTGGCCGAGACCAAGGACGGCAAGGCGGATGCGGGCAAGGCCGACGCCGAGGGGACCGTCAAGGCGGTCGCCAAGGTCGACGAGCCCGAGGTGGATCCGACGGTCGAGGCGGTCGAGGTCATCGAGCACCAGATCAGCAACGATCTGCTCGGATTGACGGTGACCAACGAGTCGCCCGGCCGCGGCGGATTGGTGTCCGCGGTGCAGCTGCACTCGCCGCAGTTCGAGGGTCACCTCACCGCGAGCGACAGCCTGGCGTTGGCGGGCAAGCCCACGCTCGAGATCAGCCTGACCGACGACGACGGCAACCTCTTGGTGCCGCGCGGCGCCGGGTATGAGGTTCGCGAGCAGAGCTCCGAGCACATCACGCTGGCCTACGTGGGCAAGGGCGTCGAGGTGATCGAGCGGCTGCAGATCCTCGAGGGCTATGAGGGTCGGCTGTCGGTCGAGGTCAAGAACCTCGGCACCGACACCCTGGCCAGCCGGCTACACATCCGCTCGCGCATCGGCTTCAGCGAGTCGCGCTACGACATTCGTCGCGGGCTGTGCCGCACCCAAGAGGATGTCGAGGACGAAGACAAGAGCGATGTCGAGGACGGCCCCATCCGCTATCGCAACGGAATCTTGTGGGGTGGCGTCGACGGCAAGTACTTCACGAGCCTGCTCGTGCCCCTCGCTCCCGCCCAAGAGTGCGAGATCAACCTCTCGGAGGACGGCGAGCTGCTCGAGGGTCGGCTGAGCACGGTCACCCAGGAGATCGGGCCCGGTAGTGTGGGCACGCACGAGTTCGGCCTGTATATCGGGCCCAAGGAGCTCGAGCGTCTCAAGGCATTTTCCGCCGTCGACGCAGGCATCGAGCTGGACGAGGCCATCGACTGGGGCTTCTTCGGAGGTCTGTCCGAGTCGGTTGGCAAGCTGCTGCTGGCGCTACTGCGGTGGTTCCACGGTCTGGTCCACAATTGGGGCTTCTCCATCGTGCTGCTGACGGTCGTCGTCAAGGCAGCCCTGCTTCCGCTGACGCTCAAGCAGATGAGCTCGATGAAGCGGATGAAGGAGATTCAGCCCGAGATCGCCAAGATCAAGGAGAAATACGGCGATGACCGGGCCAAGCAGGGCCAGGAGATGCAGGCGCTGTTCTCCCGCTCCGGGGTCAATCCCCTGGCCGGCTGCCTGCCCATGGTGGTCCAGCTGCCCATCTGGTTTGCCCTGTACTCCATGCTCGGAGCGGCCGTAGAGCTGGTCCACGAGCCGTTCTTGTGGCTGCCGGACCTGACCGAGCAGGATCCGTACTACGTGCTCCCCCTTGCGCTGGGAGCGCTGATGATCCTCCAAAACCGCATGATGCCCAGCACCATGGATGCGGCCCAGGCCAAGCTCATGCGTTGGGTCATGCCGATCATGTTCACGGTGTTCATGTTGGTTTTGCCTTCCGGCTTGGGGGTCTATATCTTCGCGAATATCGTGCTGTCCCTGATCCAAACGGCCATTCAGGTCGGGACGAACAAGACGGCCGACGCGACGGCGAGCTGACGACGGCTCGCGACGGCGACCAGGAGCGGAGAAGCGGATGACGGATGAGCCCAACGGCGATGGAGCGGACCAATCGGAGGAGTTGCCGGCCGAGGAGCGCTTCGGCAAGGCCGTCCCGGTCGTGCGCACCTTTCTCGAGACGGTACTGGGCTTGCTCGGTGTCGACGTCGAGGTCGACATCGACATCGAGGAAGATGGTCTGCACTGCGACCTCAACTGCTCGCCCGATGACGGCGGGCTGCTCATTGGTCGGCATGGCGCGACCCTCGATGCGCTGCAGTATCTGACCCTGCGGGTGCTGCAGGCCGACGGTCTTCCGCGGATGCGGATCACCCTCGACGTGGCCGGCTACCGGACGCGTCGGGAGAAGACGCTCAAGCAGCTGGCGCAGAGTGTCGCGTCCAAGGTGCTCGACAATCGGCGCCCGTATCACTTCGAGCCGATGAGCGCGATGGAGCGGCGGGTGGTCCACATGGCCATCAGCGAGATCGACGGGCTGAACACCGAGTCCGAGGGCGAAGGTCGCCGTCGTCATGTGGTGGTGTTCCCCGAGCGACGCCCCAAGAGCGCCCAGGGCTGAGCCCCTCGCGACCAGTCAGATGGATGACCCCGGGTGACGGCACTCGGGGTCGTTCAAATTGTGGCGAGCGATTGCCCAACGGGTGTCGACACGCGCGCTGGGTGTGAGACGGTCGGGGGGTGACGGCGGGTCAGCGGTCCACGTTGGTGGGGGTCGCCACGGGTGCGCCCGATGGCGGCGTGGCGGTGGTGCGCATCAGTGGTCCGCGGGCGGTGGAGATCATCGGCCGGATGGTGCGACAGGTGCCTTCGGAGCGGCGGTTGGAGTGGCGGCGGATCGTGGTGGGGGACGGCGAGGTCGAGCACGGCCTGGTCGTGGTGATGCCGGGGCCGCGGTCATTCACGGGTGAAGACGTGGTGGAGCTGCACGTGCACGCCGGGGCGCACAATGTGCAGTCGGTGGTCGACGCGGTGCTCGACCTCGGCGCGACGGCAGCAGGGGCGGGAGATTTTTCGCGGCGGGCGTTCGAGCTGGGACGGCTGAGCCTGGATGAAGCCGAGGGGATCGCCGCGGTGATCGGGGCGCAGACCGACGCCGCACTGTCGCAGGCGCGGCGGCTGGCGGCAGGCGAGCTGGGCGAGCACGTGCAGCGGCAGGGGCAGGCGGTGTTGGTGCTGCGCGCGGAGATCGAGGCCAACCTCGATTTTCCCGAGGACGTCAGTCTCGCTGACGTGACGCGGTGGCGCGCCGACGCGGCGGCCTGTCGTGCCCAGGTCGAAGGATGGCTGCAGCGCTTCGAAGCGGGACGAAGGGCGAGGACCGTGGCGCGGGTGGTGCTGGCGGGTCCGCCCAACGCGGGCAAGAGCTCGTTGTTCAATGCGCTGCTGGGTCGAGCGCGGGCGCTGGTCGCCGACACGCCCGGAACCACGCGCGACTATGTGGAGGCGCCGCTGTCTGTCGGGCGGCACGGCTGCGTGCTGGTCGATACCGCGGGGCTGCGAGACGACGCAGGTGCGATCGAGCGGCAGGGGGTCGCGCTCAGTCGGAGCCAGGTGGATGGAGCCGATGTCGTGCTGTGGATCGAGGCCGCCGATGCCGAGACGACACCGATGGCGGCCGTCATCGACGGGTGCCAGGCTCCGGTGATCACCGTCGAGAGCAAGCGTGATCGTGGCCGTCGGCGGGACGATTGGCTCGGGGTTTCACTGCCTCCCGGGGGCCCCGCGGTGGGGCTCGACGCGGTGGTCGAGGCGTTGGCGCGGTGGTTTGGAGACGGGCGCGACGCGGCCTGGATTGGGCTTGCTCGGCATCGCGACCGCGCGCTGGAGGCTCGCGATGCCCTCGATGAGGCGCTCGGTCATCTCGAGGACGACGAGCGACTCGAGCTGGCCGCGTTTGCGTTGGGCGTTGCG